>JASHSC010000154.1 GCA_030036915.1 Terriglobia bacterium | reverse complement strand
CACTTCCTGCTGGTTGTCGCATCGAACCACGAAGGAAATGGCTTCGGTAAATTTGAACACGGGACCGCCGTTGAGCGCTGTGAATCTCTGGCCGTCGAGCTCGAACGAAATTGTGAGAACGCCGCCCTTCGGTCCGCGCCCGCCCTCGGGAGTGCGCTGTTCGCCCAGGCGCCGGGAGTTTTTGAAAACAGAAAGATAGAACTCCACTGCCTCCTCGGCGTTCGAATCGAACCACAGAAAAGGCGTAATGCGGGAAGAACCTCCGAGAGTGCTCATGTAAATCTCCTGGCGCCCAGCTTCGGATTTTCATCGGTCAGTAAAGTCCTGAATTCGCACAAGGCGAGCCGAGCGGCCTCTCGGGGATTGTAAACACGAGTGAACTGTGAAATGCAAATTGGATGACAATGTACCCCAAAGATGGAGGAGTTAACCGGAAGCCTCCGCCGCGCCCATCTCAATTCCATATTCCTTCAGCTTGCGATAGATGGTGGTTTTGCCGATGCCGAGAAGCCGGGCGGCGCGTACGCGGTCCCCGCCCGTGGCCTGAAGCGCCTGCCGGATGGCCTGCTGCTCGAGCGCCTGCAAAGTGGAGAGGTCCGCGCGTGAAGCGGACTTGCGAGCAAGGTGGTAGAGCATGGTGGAAGGCAGATCCTGGGTTTGAATGAAGGGTCCTGAACCCAGTGAAACTGCGTGTTGGATGCAATTCTCGAGTTCGCGTACATTGCCCGGCCAATCGTAGCTCATCAATCGCCCCAAGGCTTCGTCGGAAATCTGGGGCACGGTTTTTTCGGTGCTGAATCGCGCCAGGAAATGCCGCGCCAGTTCCGGAATATCCTCTTTTCGATCGCGCAGAGGCGGAATCTTGATGGAAACCACGTTCAGGCGGAAAAATAGATCTTTGCGGAAAGTGCCGCGTTTGATTGCCGCCTCTAGGTCCTGATTTGTGGCGGCCACAATGCGCGCCTCGAAGCGAACCGGAGTGTTGCTGCCCACGGGCCGGATTTCGTGCTCCTGAAGCGAGCGCAGCAAACGCGATTGCAGCTCCACGGGCAACTCGCCGATTTCGTCCAGGAAAACGGTGCCGGCTCCGGCCGACGCCAGCAGGCCCTGCCTCGACTGAGCCGCGCCGGTGAAGGCGCCCTTCACGTGCCCGAAAAGCTCGCTCTCAATCAGTGCCGCCGGCAGCGACCCGCAATCGACCGCAACGAAGGGTTCATTTTTCCACGGACCTGATTTGTGAATGGCCCGCGCCACCAATTCCTTGCCGGTTCCGCTTTCGCCCATGATCAGCACGGAATGGCGCTGCAATGCCACCTTGGAAATCAGGCGATGAATTTTTTTCATTCGCTCGGAAACGCCCACCAAGCCACCAAACTCCAACGCGGAGGGACTGGCGGCGGCTGAGGGCATCGGAGTGGCGATTGCTGCGGGCGAGCCTTCAAGTACCTGCCTGAGATCTTCGATTTTCAGAGGCTTGGTAAGAAGAGGATAACCGCACAATCGAAGGGGATGCTGCGGCGTGGGCATGCCGACTCCTTCAACCATGAGAACGATATTGACTCCGCGCTTTGCCTGCCTGAGGGCAGCCGGCAGATCGCTTCCGAATCGGGTACCCAGCCGAAAATCCAATAGAACCAGGTTGAAATCGCCATTCTCGATGAAAGCCAGAGCCACAGCGTCGGAATTCGCAACAGTTACTTGGCAGGCGCAGTCGCGAAGCACACGCGCACATTGCTCCTGCGACACCTCGTCAATGTCAACAACCAGCACCTTCCTGTTCATGGCGACAAAACCGGAGCCCGCGATGCGCACCTACCTGACCGGGGGCAAGTCTGTTAATGGAGCAGTATAGATTGCTTATCCGATATTGTCAAAAACTTGGGCTTCAACGCCGATATGTTTCGCCAAGCTAACAAGTGCGTTAATTAGTGGCCCGGCGACATTTGTTGGCGGGATGGCAGCAACTCGAGGGCCTTTCCTTCCGTCCATGGGTGGTAGGTTGCGGCGAAGCGAATTCGGTCGCCCAGCGGAGGGTGCGTGTAGAGCCAGAATTTGATGAAAGGGTTGGGATCAGGGTCGGCCAAGTCTTCGTTCCCCAGGATTTGCAGAGACTCAACCTCGGCGGCGTTGGGGTTCGCGACGACGCCGTAAGCCACTTCCAGGCCGAACTGGTCGGCTTGGTGCTCGAAGTGGCGCGAAATGCCGTTCACCAGCGGCGCTGAGAGGAATACCATGAGCGTCAGAACCACGAGCATGAGAGGGAGTGAGGCAATGTCGCCCGCACCCTCAATACCCGAGCGCTGGCCCGCCTTTCCCACCAGGCGATTTGCGGCGATAAACCCCAGGAGGGAAAAAAGCAGGGCCACACCCTCATCAAGAGCGAACTCCTTGGGGATGTGGTGGAGGACGTAATGGCCGGTTTCGTGTCCGAGAACCAGCAAAAGCTCGTCCGGCCCCATGGTCTTCAGGGTTGTATCCCACACCACGACGCGCTTGCTGGCCCCCAGGCCAGTAACATAGGCATCCACGGCCTTGGTGCGGGAACTCGCATTCATCTCAAAGATGCGCGCGGGGGGAACCGTAATGCCGGCGTGTTTCATCATGTCTTCGATTCGCTCGACCAGCGCCGGCTGGGTCTGCTCAAGCGGCGTAAACTTATAATAAAGCGGGTCGATCACGTAGGGTTCAATGAGGATGTAAGCCAGAACGAGGGGGATTGACGTCAGCCAGAAGTAAAACCACCAGCGGCGCGGGCTCCGGCGCACGACCCAATAGAAAATCCACGCCACGATAACGCCCAGCGCAGCGCCGATGCCCAGGCTTTTTCCCCAATCGCCAAACCACACCGCCAATCCCATTGTCGAAAGCCCGAAGCGGTGTTCCAGGATGTATCCTGAGTAAAAATCGAGGGGCAAGTTCAACAGCGTTGCCGCCACAACAAATAGCGGAACGAAGATGAGACACTGGACGAAATGCCTTTGCGAACCACGTCGCGCCCAATCGCGGAATCGCGCGGCAACGCCCGCCCACCATAGAAAGGCGTAAATCGCGATAGAGACGAGGGTTCCGACAAAATAGAGAATGTAGATCGACCGCGAATAGGCAATCGCCTGTGCGCGGCGTTCGGGAGTAAGGGTGTATGTCGCGGGCGGCGAGGAAGGTTGTGCTTTATGTGTGGAAGGTTCGGCTTGACCGGCCTGCGGCCGTGAAGCTTGCGCGCATGCACTCCGAGGGCTGCCCGCAACCATTAACAGGCAGCAGGCGCCGAGGAGAATTCCAGCAAAGCGCTTCATAATTCTGGTGAACGGACGCAGTGGCTGGTTTTTAACCAATAGCCACTATCCGTTCACAACCGCCCTTCTAAATCTTGGGCAGCACAATCCCTTGCTGAGCCTGGTACTTGCCCTTTTTATCTTTGTATGAGGTCTCGCAGCTCTCATCCGACTCCAGGAAGATAATCTGGCAGAGTCCCTCGTTCGAGTAAACCCGCGCCGGCAGCGGAGTGGTATTGGAGATTTCGAGCGTCACGAAACCTTCCCACTCCGGCTCGAGAGGCGTTACATTCACGATGATGCCGCATCGGGCGTAAGTCGATTTTCCCACGCAGATGGTGAGCACGTTGCGCGGGATCTTGAAGTATTCCACCGAACGGGCCAGTGCGAAGGAATTAGGCGGAACGATGCAAGCCGGTCCCTTGAATTCCACGAACGAGCGCTCGTCAAACTTTTTTGGGTCGACAATCGTCGAATTGACGTTGGTAAAGATCTTGAATTCATCGGCGACGCGCAGATCGTACCCGTAAGACGAGAGCCCGTAGGAAATCACCCCTTCGCGAACCTGCTTTTCCTCGAATGGGCGAATCATCTCGTGCTCAAGGGCCATCTTCCGAATCCAGCGATCATTCTTGACGGGCATATTGTCTCACCTCGCGGAATGTGGGGCGGCAAATAGCATCGATAAACCGATCGGTTCAGTTCGATTCTTCAAGCAAAGAGCGAAGCATCATAGTCGAGGAGAATATTCTTGACAATGCATCTCTCAATTCTTAGGATTAAAGCCTGTATTTTCAGGAGGTTTGCGTGATAAAGCTTGATATCATTAATGAGGTCGTAAACCGCACCAGCATGACCAAGACAAAAGCCGAAATGGCCGTTGAGACCGTTTTCGACTCCATGAAGAAAGCTCTGATGCAGGGCGACCGCATCGAACTGCGTGGTTTTGGCGTTTTCAACGTGAAACCTCGCAAGACGGGCATCGGGCGAAACCCCCGCACGGGTGCGGAAGTCAGCATCCCCCCCGGTAAGGCAGTGCGCTTCAAGCCCGGCAAGGAACTCCAGTCTCTCACCTAACCTATTTACAGGCGGCAGGGAGCGGACGACAATGGATTTTATCGTCATTTGCGCATGGGGGAGGAATCCCAATTCGGGGGTATCGGCCAGTTACCCGCCGGCCAGACACCTTGGACGGTCCCGGTGTGGGTTCCTTCTCGCCACGCCCTCCGACCCCGCAAGCGTTGGTTTCATTCCCTGTCGTTTCATGTGTGCTTATTCCTGCTCACGCTTCTCACGACGTTGATTGTGGGAACGCACATCGCGCAGAATTATGCCCAGAATATTCCGGCATTTGATTGGGACCTTTCATGGGCATATTTCCGGGAGTTGGCTCGCCACCCGGAGCAGCTCCTGCTGGGCATGCCTTTTTCCTTTACCCTACTGGCCATCCTGCTGGCTCACGAGCTTGGTCATTACTTTACCTGCCGGCACTACGGGATTGACGCAACGTACCCCTACTTCATTGCCGCCCCAACGCTAATCGGAACTTTGGGCGCGTTCATTCGCATCAAATCGCCCTTTGTGAACCGCCGAGAGCTCTTTGATGTGGGAATCGCCGGGCCGATCGCCGGCTTTGTCCTTGCCATTCCAGCACTCATCGCGGCGATCTCTTTGAGTCGTGGGACCATGCCCACCATCACGCCGGATTCGATTACGCTGGGCAGTCCGCTGGCGGTGATTCTACTCACCAAGTTGCTGCGGAGCGGGGTTAATCCAATTGAAGTGATTCTTAGCCCCGTTGGATGTGCCGCTTGGGTGGGACTCTTCGCCACGGCCCTGAATCTACTTCCGGTCGGCCAACTGGATGGCGGTCACATTCTCTACGCGGCGCTGGGCGAGAAATACTGCTGGTTCTCGCGGGGCTTTTTCCTGATTTTGCTTCCGCTCGGAATTTTCCGCTGGCACGGCTGGCTGGTCTGGGCCGTAATCCTGTTTCTTCTGGGACTCCGACATCCGCGCGTTATCGATCCGGAAGTGCCCCTTGGCCGCAACCGAATGATTCTCGCCGTCGTCGCAGCCATTATGCTCGTCCTGACGTTTCTCCCAACGCCCGTCCAAATTCAGTAGGCAGCAACTCTACATCACGCTCAACGGGTCCATATCAATCACCAACGAGCGCTGCGGAAAACCCTGCTGCTCGCTGAAATCCGCCAGGCGCCGCAGGATGGAATTCAACCGGGCACGAGATGTGCACTTCATCAGGAACTGAATTCGGAAGCGGCCCTGCAATTTCGCGAGTGGCGCCGGGGTTGGTCCCAAAACTCTCAGGCCCTCCATTTCCTTCTCCAGAGGCACCAGAAAATCGCCTACCTGCTTTGCCACCCGCGCGGCTTGATCCAACTTCGCTCCCTGGGCGATCACATTGGCCAGCGCGGTCACCGGCGGGTAGTGCATCATGCGGCGGAAGCGCATTTCCTTGTTGAAGAACGCTTCGTAGTTTTGTTCCGCCGCCATGCGAATGGTGTAATGATCGGGGAAAAAAGTCTGCACCAGCACACGCCCGGGTATCTCGCCGCGCCCCGCGCGCCCCGCCGCCTGAGTGAGCAATTGAAACGTCCGCTCCGCGGCGCGAAAGTCCGGAAAGCCCAAACCCATATCCGCGGAGAGCACGCCCACCAGTGTAACGCCCGGAAAATCATGCCCCTTGGAGATCAGTTGCGTACCCACCAGCAAATCGATTTTGCCGCTGCGGAAATCATCCAGGATTTTTTGGAACTGCCCGTGGCGGCGCGCCACATCGCGGTCCAACCGCGCCCCGCGCGCGTCCGGAAAGAGTTCCGCAAATTTCTTTTCCACTTTCTCGGTTCCTTCGCCCACATATTGCAGGTGCTTGCTGTGGCAATTCGGGCAATCGGGCGGCACAGGTGCGGAATAGCCGCAGTAATGGCAGATCAGGCGGTGCTCCCGGCGATGGTAGACGAGTGAGATCGAGCAGTTTTCGCAGCGTCGTGTCTGTCCGCAACTGCGGCACAACAGAAACCACGAGTAGCCGCGGCGATTGAGCAGAATGATGGTCTGCCGCCCTTCGGCAAGCTGTGCTTCGATTTCTTCGTGCAAGCGGCGCGAGACGGGCGCCTGCGTATGCGTCTCCCGAAACTCCTGCCGCATGTCCACGATCTCCACTTCCGCAAGTTTGCGCCCCACCACACGCTCGGGAAGTGACGCGAGACCATACTTCCCCTCGCGCGCGTTCCAGAAGGACTCAAGCGAAGGCGTGGCCGAGCCCAGCACCGCAAGCGCTCCGGCTAGCTGCGCGCGCACCACCGCTACGTCGCGCCCGTTGTAGCGCGGCGTTTCATCCTGCTTGTAACTCGTGTCGTGCTCTTCGTCGACAATCACCGCACCCAGGCGATCCAGCGGGGCGAAAATCGCCGAGCGAGTTCCCAGCACCACCCGCGCCTCGCCGCGGCGGATTCGCCACCATTCCTCATGCCGCTCGTTTTCTGTCAACGCGCTGTGCAGCAGCGCCATTTGAGGTCCAAACCGTGCCTGGAATTGCGCCTGCGCCGAAGGCGTGAGAGCAATTTCAGGAACCAGCATCAGCGCCGTTCGGCCCATCTCCAGGCAGCGCGCGATCAGGCGTAGGTAAATTTCTGTCTTGCCGCTACCCGTGACTCCGTGCAGGAGCACCGTGTGAAATTTTCCGGACGCAAGTTGTTGCGTAAGATCGTCCAGCACGGCGGCCTGGGCGGGCGTGAGAGAAAAGGGCGCATCCAGTTCGGGATCCCAGGGGAGGGTGGGACGACGGTCAACCGGTGAAGGTGAGAGTTCAATCAAGCCCGAGCCGCTCAACTTCTTGAGCGCACCAAGGTTCCCGCGGGCGGTTTGAAGAAGCTCGCGATGGTCCGCCGCGGATCCCTGGGTACGGAGTACTTCGAGAATTCTCAGTGCCACCGGCGACAGACGCACGGGCTTTTCCGGTACGGGACCCGTGAGGCGCACGGCATAAACCTTCCGCTGCGCTCGATCGCGATCCACCTCTTCAATAACCACCAGTTTTTCTTTCAGAGCTCTCGAAACTAGCTCGGCGAATTTCCGGCGCAGCGACGGTTCCGGAACGCTGCCACGCCCGGCGAGGTAATTCAAAAGTTCGTCCAATTCCGGGGCAGCCGCGTCAGTTCCGGTATTCATCTCCTCAAGCTTTTTGAGTCCTAACTCGCTTAGGCGCGCCACACGCGCGCAGCGCGTTGCCGAGCGCAGCGGCAGCATGGTGCGATAAACTTCACCGACGGGCGCGATGTAGTAGTCGGAAATCCACAGCCCTAATTCAAGTAACTCTGGGGAGAGCACGGGCTCCGCATCGAGAACGCGCAGAATTGGGCGGGCTTCAATTCCGGGTGGGAGAGTGCTTCCTGACCGCAGCACAATCCCCACAGCCCTGCGCGAGGCAAGCGGAACCTGCACGCGCTGGCCAGGCTGAGCGGTGAGGGAATCGGGAACAAGGTAGGTGAGCGTGTTGCGGATCCCCGCCATCACGGCAACGTCCACCAGGTTTTCCCGCCGCGCTCGTGATGAGGCGTTTGTGTTAGAGGAATTTCGATCCACGCAAGCATTCTACTTCAGGCAGGATGTGGAAGCCTCGCTCCTGAGACGTTCCGTTTCGTAGCGCGCGTGGGTCGCCCGCGCTGCCTAACCCGCTACATTTTGCAATTTTTCAAAATGTCCTGCTCTTCGCTTCCACGAGTCCCGCGTAGAGCTTGCCCAACCGATCAAGCATCTGTAGCGCCGGCGCGAAATTCCTGCGTGTAATGTACTCGATGTTCAAGCCGATGAGAGGCGGGTCGGAGGGTAGATTGTCAAACACATCCATCAGAATTCGCTGCGCCATGTTGATGGAACGCTCGACGCAGGTTTCCACGGACGGCGGGTCGCCTTGACTTGAGCCCATCAGAAAGCGGTCAAGGTCGCGAGGGATATCCACGCCGAGCCAGCGCAGGAATTCCAAATCGCGCCGGCTGCTAACTGGAGCGAAGCTGATGAAAATGCGCGCCTTCAGGCCGTTCAGTCGCTGAATCAGCCACACCAGATCGTTTGAGTCAAAAATCACCTGGGAGGTGAAGAACTCAACGCCCTGAGCGTGCTTCGAGCGAATGCGGTCGGGCTCATTTACGCGGCTGGGAATGGTGATGCCGCCCAGTGAAACGGGCAGGCCGAGAGATTTCACGAGCTTGGCGGCATCGGCAGGATGCGGGCCGTGGTAGCGCTTGTCTTTCGATTCTCCGCCGACGAGAATCCAATTAGCCACATTCCACTCGCCGGCAGTGTCGCGGAACCAGCGCTCCAGCTCGTTATCGTGAACCGTCACGCGGTTGATGACCACATCAATTCCCAGGTCACGCCTGATGCGCGAACCGAGAATGCGCGGTTCGATGCGCTCAATGAATTTGCTGGTGCGCTCGCCGGGCCGCTGCTCGTCGAGAATCTCCGGAATGTTGATCGCGTCCACGCGCCCGCGCAGGGGCTGGAGCTCGTGCAGCGAAGCTTCCAAAGCCTCGGGCTTGCCCGCGGCGGGAGGAACGACTTCGAACAGCGTCATCGGCGCCGCCCGATTGAAGAGTTTTTCCTGAAAACTCATGGATGCGTGGTCCGAGTAAATCTGGAATTCTCAGATTACGGAAGGTGGGGGCATTATGCAAGGTTGGCACCTGAGAATCTCAAACTCGAGATTTCAAACTACAACCCCTCGCCTCGCGGTGTCTGCTGCAGAAACTCCCGAATCTTCTCAAAATCCTCGCGCAGAATTTTTTCCTCGCGGGGATTGCGCAGGACGTAGGCGGGGTGGACGGTGGCGAGCGCTTTGGTGCCGGCGAAATCGTAGAACCGCCCGCGAATTTTGGTAATGCCCTCCTTGATGCCCAGCACGGTGCGAACGGCGGGAGCGCCCAGGCAGCAAATCAGGCGCGGCTTGACGGATTCAATCTGGCGGTAGAGAAAGGGCGAGCACGCCTCCACTTCATCCGTCTCGGGCGTGCGATTCCCCGGCGGACGGCACTTGACCACATTGCAAATGTAAACGTCCGCGCGCTTCAGGCCGACGGTTTCCATCATGCGGTTCAGCAGCTTGCCCGCGCGACCGACAAACGGCAGGCCTTGTTCGTCTTCATCCGCACCCGGTCCTTCACCGATGAAGATCAGCTCAGCGTGCGGATTTCCCTCGCCGAACACAATGGTCTTGCGCGTAGGAGCGAGCTTGCAGCGCCGGCAGTCACCCAGGTCCTCGCGGATTTGCTTGAGCGTCTCCGGCCCGGAGCGCCGCACGGGAACTGCCTCAAAAAGATTGAACGTAGGCGCGGGCGGACGAATGGCTTGCTGGGGAGGATGAGTAGCGGCTGAAGGAGCTGGCGGAGCACTCATTGCGGCCCGTGGCCGCGCAGCAGGCGCACCGGGAGCGGGCGAGGTGGGTCGGGAAGGCGCCGCCTTTTGTGCGACAATCTCGGGCGACGCCGGGTTTGCCGCCGCCAGACCCGGCAACGGCGCCGCGGTGGAGGCATCCCGTCGGAAGAATCCCTCAATGCCGAGTTCCTGGTAGAATTCGAGCCATGCGGTCAATTCTTTGCGGGCGGGTTGGTCCATAATTTTTGCTGCTCGTGGCACGGTCATCATCCCCGTGGAGGCCGACACAGCCTGGAAGGCCGTGCAACATTACTGCTGGGCCGCTGAAGCCGCGAGGCGCCGCAACTCGGCCACCTGATCCAACACGCGATTGGCAACCTCGAACTTGCGCATTTTTTCGAGGGGAATCGTGCGTCCGTCGGGAAAGAGCAGAGTCACCACATTCGTATCCACATCAAAGCCCGCATCAGCGCGACTGACGTCATTCGCCACCACCATATCCAGGCGCTTCGCGCGCAGCTTGGCGGCGGCGTTTTCAATCAGGTTATCGGTTTCAGCAGCGAAGCCCACCACCATCTGTCCCGTGCGGCGCCGGCGGCGCGATAATTCCGCCAGGATATCGACCGCAGGCTCCAGATTCATAATTTGGGGGCCAGCGAGCTTCTTGATTTTTCCATCGTGATGGTTGGCGGGGCGGAAGTCCGCAACCGCTGCGGCCATGATGATGACGTCGGCGGAGTCGACATGGCGAAACACCGCCTCCGCCATTTCGCCCGCGGTGCGAACCCGCTCGAGCGTGTGCACGGAGGGAGGCTCGGCGGATGTGGGCCCGGAAATCAACACCACGCGCGCTCCGCGGCGGCGGGCGGCTTCGGCGAAGGCGTAACCCATCTTGCCGCTCGAGCGATTGCTGAGATAGCGAACCGAGTCGATCGGCTCCTGCGTTGGTCCGGCGGTTACAAGAATCGTTTCGCCGGAAAGATCCTCACGTAAGCCCAGAGCCTTGCAAACGGCTTGCACAATCGATTCCAGGGAGGCCAACCGCCCGGCCCCGGTCATGCCGCAGGCGAGATAACCTTCATCGGGATTCACCACCCGCACGCCGCGGCGGCGCAGGGTTTCAAGATTCTCCCTCGTGGCCGCGTGCTCCCACATGTTCACGTTCATGGCAGGAGCGACAATGGCGGGCGCCTGAGTCGCAAGGCAAAGCGTGGTGAGAAAATCATCTGCGACGCCATGCGCCATTTTCGCCAGCACGTTGGCCGTGGCCGGGGCAATCACCAGGGCGTCAATCGACTGTGCCACCGCGATGTGCTCGACGGCGCTCTCAATGTTTCCCCCGCCCGCCTCCCCGCCAAACATCTCCGTACTGACCTTGTGCCCGGAAAGAGTTGCAAAGGTCAGGGGAGTGACGAATTCCCGAGCGCTGCGCGTCATCACCACTTGTACGTCCAGGCCCTTGTCCTGAAGTAGGCGCACCAGTTCCGCCGCTTTATATGCCGCAATTCCCCCCGAAACTCCTAAGGCCACGCGCATGATGATTTAGCTACAGGACCATTTCCCGGGGACTCAAATCCCCAGCCATGAGTCCTGCGCCTCCTTCCTGAATATTGCACCCCTTTGGCCAACGTCGGACCAAACCGCGATGCGTCACTACAGCCAGAGGTGCTACTTCGCTGCTTTCTTCTTGTTCTTATCCGCTGCTGACTGGGCGATGACTTCGATGGGCACCAGTCCGGCGCCTACTTCCTGCTGCGCCACGCGGGTTGAGCGCTTGGTAGGGCTTTGAATCAGGGCTTTGGCGCCTCCCTGCAATTGCCGGGCGCGGCGGGCGGCTACCAGGATGAAACGAAACTTGCTGTCCAGGTTCTGTGGTAGTTCCATTCGACTTTATCCTCCAAATGTCCCAATGATTTTTTCCACCTGCGCCGCCTGGGTGTGGCGGCGGAAGCGCGACGCCCGCACGATGACTTCAAGTGCCTGGGTGGCGTCCTTCTTCAAATCGTTCACAACCACGTAATCGTATTCCGGCCAGTGGGCGATCTCTCCGCGCGCGGTATTCAGCCGGCGCTCGATCTCCTCCTCCGCATCGGAGTGGCGGTCGCGAAGGCGGCGGGCGAGTTCCTGAAAAGACGGCGGCAGAATAAAGATGCTCACAGCCTCGGGAAGCCGCCTGCGAACCTGCGCGTGGCCCTGCACGTCGATATCCAGTAGGATATCACGGCCCTTTTCCTGGGCGGCGCGCAGAGGTTTCTGCGCCGTGCCGTACAGATGCCCGTAAACCTCCGCCCACTCCACGAATTCGTCGCGCCGGACCATCCGCTCAAAGACTTTGCGCGAAACGAAGTTGTAATCGCTGCCGTCTTCCTCCTGCGCCCGCGGCGCGCGGGTGGTGTAGGAGACCGAAAAGCTGAGCTCCGGCATGCGGGCGATCAGGCGCTTAATCAGCGTCGATTTCCCTGCGCCGGAGGGGGCCGAAATCACGAAGATGCTGCCACGAGTCATTCTCAGCTAGTTCCCAGTGGTCAGTCTGTATCAACGGGGCCTGGACGAGACCCCTAGCCCGCGACATTCCAACGCGCCTGCCACTAACCCCTTCACTCGATATTCTGCGCCTGCTCGCGCAGCTTCTCGATTTCCGTCTTCATCTCGATGGCCTGGCGCGTGATCTCCAGACCCACCTCGGGAACGTCAGTGGTTTTGGAGAGCAGCGTATTGGCCTCGCGATTCATTTCCTGAAGCAGGAAATCGAGCTTCTTGCCAACTTCCGAAGATTCTCCCAAAAGCTGGCGAACTTGGTCAAGATGGCTCTGGAAGCGCGTCAATTCCTCCGTAATGTCTGAGCGCGAGGCGAGGTAGGCAACTTCCTGTGCCAGCCGCGCGCCGTCCATCTCTACGTCGGCGGCCAGCTCGCGAACTCGGCCCTCCAGCCGCTGCCGATAGAGTTCCGGTGCCTTTTCGGCGAGCTTCGAGACGCTGACGCGAAGTGCCTCCAGCCGCCCGAGGCGCGCCTTGAGATCCCGCTCAAGCGATTCGCCTTCGCGGACGCGCATTTGGTTCAACCTTTCGAGCGCCTCGTCCACAGAGTGCTCGAGCGCTTGGCGAATCAGCTCGAATTTTTCGGGAGCCACCTTCCCGTTGCCGCCTACGATCAATCCGGGAACGTGCAGCAGGGCCATCAGGTCCGGCTCGGCTGCGGCGCCGAATTCCTGCTTCAGCGTCTGGTAACCCTTCAGGTAGGCGGCCAGGAGCTTGCGATCGATTTCCAGTTCCTCTGACTCCAGGCTGGCCAGGCCTACAGTGATTTCCACGTGCCCACGCGTAACATGCTCCTTCACCAGCTTGCGCACCACAGGCTCAAGGGGATCGAGGCTTGAGGGCAGGCGCAATTGGGTGTCAAGAAAGCGGTGATTGGTGCCGCGGATGCTCACGGTGAGAGCGAAACCCGCCTCCTGCGCCTCCACGCGGCTATAGCCTGTCATGCTGCGTAGCATTCTTGGGTGTTCAGTCCTCGATGATTCGAAATGAAACTGGAAATCGGAAACTGGACGAAGATTCAAGATTGAGGATTTCGAGTTTCAATTTCCTCCGTGGCGCGGACCGTGCAATTTGTGGTCCGCGTCACTTCTGCCGCGCCTTGTACTTTCTTGCAGAAATAATCGTTCTTACTCCCGGAGCTGCGGAAGGGAAGAGCTTCAGCCCCTGAGGCCACGTAGCTTCAGGGGCTAAAGGCCTCTTCCAGCGTCTTCTCCTCAGCGGCGGGGCTGAAGCCCCGCCCTTCCTGGTTCCAGTTTCTGAACCTTCACGGCTGCGCGTCCACGAATTGCAGCTCGTGCAAGCGCTGGTAAATGCCTCCTCGGCTCACCAGATCTTCGTGCGTGCCGATTTCCGAAATCGTCCCACGATCGATCACCACGATGCGTTCAGCGCGGCGCACGGTGGAGAGCCGATGAGCAATCACCACCACGGTGCGGCCCGCCATCAGGTTGGCGAGCGCGCGCTGGACGAGCAACTCGGATTCCGTGTCGAGCTCGGAAGTGGCTTCGTCCAGAATCAAAATCGGCGGATTCTTGAGCAAAGCGCGGGCGATGGCGATGCGCTGGCGTTGCCCGCCGGAAAGCCGCTGGCCGCGCTCGCCGATCATGGTTTGGTAACCCTGCGGCATCTCCAGAATGAACTCTTCCGCCAGGGCCACGCGCGCCGCCTCTCGCACTTGCGCCTCCGTGGGCCAGCGGCTGCCGTAACAGATATTGTTGTAAACGGTGTCGTTGAAGAGAATCGTCTCCTGCGTGACGATGCCGATCTGGGAGCGCAGGGACTCCAGTTTGACGTCGCGCAGGTCGTGGCCGTCAATGGTAATGCGGCCCTGATTCACGTCGAAGAAGCGTGGAATCAGGCTGGCGAGCGTGGTCTTGCCCGCACCGCTGGAGCCCACGAGCGCCACCACTTCCCCTTTGCCGATGCGCAGATTGATGTCGCGCAGCAGCGGGACACCGTCCTCGTAATCAAACTCCACCTGATCGAAGACGATTTCGCGCTGGAAGGGAGGCAGGCGCGGCGCTCCGTGCTTGTCCACCATTTCCGGCTGCGAATCGAGATATTCGAACACCTGCTCGGAGGCGCCCAACGCCTGCGCGTAGGCGTTGCTGACGCCCGTCAGGCGCTTCACTGGTTCGTAGGACCTCAGCAGCGCATAAAGGAAGCCGATAAAACCTCCGGTGGTCTGAAGGTGATTCAGAATCAGGCGGCGTTCATAATAGAGCAGGCCGGCAATGGTAATGGCGCCCAGAACTTCCATGAGTGGCGAGGAAACCGCCTGCGCCCGCACCCAGCGCAGGCTTACGCGCAGCAGGCGGCGCGTGGTGGCCTTGAACTTCTCCACCTCAAAGGCCTCCATTGCGAACGCTTTTACAATGCGGATGCCCGTAAACGTTTCCTGAAGCACGTTGTTCAGGTCGGCCATCTTGTCCTGACTGCTGCGGCTGGAGGCGCGGATGTATCGGCCGAGTTTTGCCGACGGAAAGACCACCAGCGGAATCAGAACCATGGAGATGAGCGCGAGCCGCCAATCGTTGTAAAAAAGGAATCCGAGAAGTGCAAGCAGCGTGAAGGTTTGCTTCAGCGTGTCCGCCGCGGTTTGAGACACCGCGTACTGAATGCGCTCCGTGTCGCTGGTGATCGCAGACATCAGGCGGCCAGTCGGGTGCCTATGGAAAAAGGAAATGGATTGCGCAATCAGCTTCGAGTAAAGAAGGTTGCGCAGGTCGCGGACCACTGAGTGCCCGGTGTAATTGATGAAATAGGTGGCCAGGAATTCTGAAATGCCCTTGATGAGGGCGACCCCGATGATGACGAAAGCGACGACGTCCCAAAGGTTGTGCACCCAGTGCGGCAGGACGTCCTGGAGATAAATTGTGTACGGGAAGTAGGGCTTGGCTTGATCTTGAATCAGAGCGATCTTGGAGGTTTGGGCGTTGGGGTCGAGGAGAACGTCGAAAATGGGCTTGATGAGAAGGGCGGTGATGCCCTCGGAGGCGCCGACGACGACCATCAGGCAAACCGCAATGACCAAGCGGAACCTGTATGGCCGCACGAAACCTAGCAAGCGCTCAACCTGACTCATGCGGTGTGCCGCCCCCCGGCGATAATTCCCCTAATCCCCTCAAAATAAGTATGTTAGCTGCTGAGCTTGGCTTTCGTCAAGGAAATAGCAGTCATCGGCCGCATATGCCCACGCCAAAATATCGACAACCCGTTTTGTTACTTTTAGTTATAGGAAAATCCCTTCGCTACGAATTTGTTTGCCTTAACCCTCTTGATGGGGTTTTGTTGGTTTATCCATCTTATCTAAAGCCATGGCTGCAGCGCCGTAAAGCGGGGAGTAGTTTCCCAATGCCGCCGTAACGATCTCCGTGGAGTAGTGTATGGTTGGGGAGGCGAGCTCTTCGAGAAAGCCATGGATATAGTCAAGGAGAAGCGCACCTGACTGCGCAACCCCACCGCCCAGAACGATTACGTCAGGATTCAGGATGCGAATAACCATGATCAGGCCGCGAGCAAGCCAGCGTGTGGTTTCGCGAAGAATGTTGGATGCCACCGTATCGCCTTCCGCCGCCGCCAGCATCAAGCCTTTGGCGGTAATTTCTCCGCCGCCGCTCAGCTCGATCAGCCGGGCAACCTGTTCCGGTCGGCGTTGCGCCCATTCACGGGCGCGCATCTCAATGGCGCCACCGGAACTGAACGATTCCAGGCACCCCCGGCCGCCGCAGGAGCAGCGCGCACCGGAGTCCGACACGGGGATGTGGCCGATTTCCCCTGCCACGCAATCTTTGCCGCGGATCAATTTGCCCTCGTAAACCAAACCGCTTCCAATGCCCGTGCTGATGGTGATGTAGACCATGGATTTCGCGCCGCTTCCCGCCCCGAATCGGTATTCGCCCAAAGCGCCCGCGTTGGCGTCATTGTCAAGCGCGCAGGGGATGCCCAGGGTTTGCTCCATCCATTTACCCAATTCGAATCCCTCCCAGCCTGCCGAGTGTACCGAGGTAACGCTCTGCCGCATGTAATCGACTGGCCCTCCGAAACTGAGGCCGCAAGCCTTCACCGGTGCATCGGTCTGGGCAATCAAATCGCGGCAGCGACTGCCGATTTGTTCGAGCATCCATTCGCGGCCGGCCTGACGGTCGGTGTCGCCCTCCAGAACCAGCAGGCGGCGACCCTGCTCGTCGAACAAGCCGGTACGAAAATGCGTGCCGCCGATGTCAACTGCCAGGACGTTGTTCACAAAAGCCTCCGAAGACCAATCAAACCCTTCCGATGTCCCGGTGCGACGCCTTGGTCTTATAGCCTTCTTGGACGAGGGCGCTTGCCACCTCTTCGGCCATGTAAACAGACCGATGCCGGCCGCCCGTGCAGCCCACGGCGATGGTGAGGTAGCTCTTTCCCTCGCGGATGAACTGGGGCAACAGGTAGAGCAAAAGGTCCATCAGCCGGCTGAGGAATTCGTGCGTCTGCGGGTGAGACTCCATGAAGCGCTTTACACTCTCATCGCGTCCAGTTTTGTTTTTCAACCGGGGAACGAAATTAGGATTCGGCAGGAAGCGCACGTCGAAGACCAGGTCCGCATCGGCCGGAACGCCGAAGCGGTAGCCGAACGAAATCGAAGAGATCAGCATGGAGCGTCGCGCTTCCAAGCTGCCAAAGCGCGTCTGAATCAAATCGCGCAGCTCGTGGACGTTCAGGCGTGTCGTATCGATCACCACACTGGCAAGCTGGCGCATCGG
>JASHSC010000017.1 GCA_030036915.1 Terriglobia bacterium | reverse complement strand
TACCCATTCTTCTGGACGCGGCGAAACTTCAGGGGCGTATCAGCGAGCTCGCCGCCGCCATCTCCCGTGATTACGAAGGCCGCACACCGCACCTGGTGGGAGTCCTGAAGGGCGCATGGGTCTTTATGGCGGACCTTGTCCGGCGGATATCCATCCACTGCACGGTGGACTTCCTGAGCATCCAGAGTTATGGCTCGGAAACGGTATCCTCCGGCGAAGTAAAAATCACCAAGGACCTTGACATCAGCATCGAGGGCCGCGATGTGCTGGTGGTGGAGGACATTCTTGACACCGGCCGCACCTACAATTATTTGCAGGAAGTGCTGGGAGCGCACGACCCGGCCAGCCTGAAGCTGGTCGCCTTGCTTGACAAACAGTCGCGCCGCGTCATCCCGGTCAGGGCGGATTATGTAGGCTTTGAAATCCCCGACGTCTTCGTGGTCGGCTACGGGTTGGATCACGACCAGAAATATCGGAACCTCGCCGATGTGCGATACATCCCCACGCCGCAGACGCTTCCCTTGTTTGGATCAACACCTTGAGAAAGAGTGCGCAGTCGTTAGCGGTTCTCAGCAAAATGCAGGGCGCCCCATAGAGCCTTCACTCATTGTCGAAAACCGATAACCGACAACCCGTTGCCAATCCGCGCTCAGCTCCTGAATCCAAAATCCAAAATCTAAAATATAATGAACTTCGTCTCTGACAGCTTAATCCGGGAAGGTCTGCCACATTCATGGAAGAATTCTCCACACCGCTCATGCGCCAGTACAGTGCCATCAAGCAGCGCCACCCGAACGCTTTACTGCTTTTCCGCCTGGGCGACTTCTACGAACTGTTTTTTGAAGATGCGGTTGTGGCGGCAAAAGAACTCCAGATAACACTGACTTCGCGCAACAAGGAGAAAGGTGCGGCCATTCCCATGTGCGGCGTGCCCTACCATGCTGCCGAGGGTTACATCGCCAAACTCATCCGGCGGGGATTCCGTGTGGCAATCTGCGACCATATGGAAGATCCGCGCGCGGCCAAGAAGCTCATCAAGCGCGAAGTCACTCGCGTGGTGACGCCCGGCACGGCCATTGATTCGCAGGTGCTCGAGCCCAGGGAAAACAACTATCTCGCCTCAGTGGCGTGGAGAAAGGGTGCGGCGGGACTTGCCTTGGTGGATCTTTCCACGGGTGATTTCCGCGCCACGGAATTTTCCGGAGAAGGGGTCGCGCCGCGATTGCGCGACGAACTTGACCGCATGCGGCCAAGCGAGCTGTTGCTACCCATGGGCGCGCCGGATGAGTTCGAGAGCCGGCAGGTGAATGGCGCGTCGATCACGAAGACTCCCCTCGATGAATGGGTGTTCAGTGAAGAGTATGGCGCACGCCTCCTGCGCGAACATTTCCGTGTCACCACGCTTGCGGGTTATGGACTCGACGGCCATCCGTTAGCGGTGTCCGCGGCGGGAGCCATCCTTCATTACGTGCGCGAGACGCAGCGCGGCTCCCTGACGCACCTTGACGGCATCCGGTTTTATCAGCAGCAGGATTCGCTGCTGCTCGATCCCGCCACGCTGCGTAATCTGGAGCTGATTGACCCGGCGTTTGGCGAATCGCGCGCCGCCACGCTGCTCGGCGTGCTCGATGAGTGCTCTACCTCGCTTGGAGCGCGCAAACTGAAAGCTTGGATGCTGCGGCCTTCGGTCAATCGCGAAGAACTGAATGCGCGGCTCGATGCGGTGGAGGAGCTTGCGGGAAACACTATCGCGCGCGAGGAACTTCGCCGCGTCCTGGGCGCCATTCAGGACCTCGAGCGCCTGCTCAGCAAGGTGACTCTTGACACTGCTAACGCGCGCGAGTTGCTGGCGCTGAAACAATCGGTGCGCCCGCTCCCCATCCTGCGGGCATACCTCAGCCGCTTCCGGGCTCCGCGCCTCGCCGCCCTGCACGCTCAGCTTGACGAACTTTCCGATATTCACGAGTTGCTCGAAAGCTCAATTCACCCCGAGCCTCCCGTGGCCGTGAATGAAGGCGGATTGATCCGCCCTGGCTTTCACTCCGAACTCGACGAGCTTCGTGACCTCGGCCAGAATTCCAAGCGTCTGCTTGCGCAAATTGAGATCCGTGAACGTGAGCGAACGGGTATCGCCTCCCTCAAGGTTCGCTTCAACAACGTGTTCGGCTACTACATCGAGATTTCGAAATCTAACCTTCGCCTAGCACCGGCCGATTATGAGCGAAAGCAGACGCTGGTGAACGCCGAACGATTTACCACTGCGGAACTGAAGGAGCTGGAGGCGAAAATCCTCGATGCAGAAGAGCGAAGTCACACGCTCGAGCGCGAACTCTTTGTCGATATTCGCCGTCGCGTGGGCGGTGAGGCCGCACGCATTCGCCGTACTGCTTCGGTGTTGGCGGAACTTGACGTGCTCACGTGTTTCGCTCATCTTGCCGTTGAGCACGAATATCGCCGCCCGGAGTTTTCCAATGACGGCGAATTGCTCATTCAGGGCGGCCGGCATCCGGTAATCGAACGTATTGTGGAGGAGGGACAAACGGGTAAATTTATTCCCAATGATC
>JASHSC010000153.1 GCA_030036915.1 Terriglobia bacterium | reverse complement strand
ACGAACACTTCGATTGCGCCCGAGGAAGCCTCGCGCCGCACGCGAATCCTGTGCCACTTTTGGTCAGGCAGGGCGGGCGCGGCGTCAAGACCGGCGATGCGCCGCCGCGCGCCTCCATTGACAATGAAAATACCATTGTGAACTGGCTGCTTCGTGCCCGAATCGACCGACAGGTGCGTGTAGTAGAAGTGCAACGAGTCAACGTAATCGAAAACCATCAATACCGAGCGCTTCTGGCGCCGCACCTGCGATTGAAAAGTGAAGCTGCCCACACTTACTCCCTTGAGCAGAGCAAATTGTATGGGCCGCCTGGGCACCAGCGGTTCGCGGCTGCGCAGCATGTGCAGAAAATGGATCCCGCCGTCATTGCCAATGACCCAGTCTTCCGGATACGGAAATTGCCAGGCATTCAGGCTCCCCGATTGGAAGTCATCGGCAAACTCAATGCCTCGCACAGCCGGAGGAACATGAGCAAGATTTACCGCTGTCGCCAGCAGGCATACGAAAGCGAAGCCCGGTACAGCCCAATGGTTAAGCCCGCGCATCGAAACCTCGGTGCACCGCTGCGCGCATTGTGCTGCTACACAGTCCTGCCGCGACGCAGGACCGGAATTCGCCTTGACGCGCGTGAACCGCCGGTGCTAGGTTGCGGAAATCGGCGCGAAGGCGTGACACAAATCGGCATTTCCGGCGCGGGAATGCCAAGGGGGCTCTTTGACTCAGTCGCCATGGCGAAAATCTACAATTCGAAGCACAGGGGTTGCGGTGTCCGCGCTCGCGGCAGTGCTGGCCGGCAGCGCGCTTACGGCAACCGCCCAACTGAACACACGCCTTCTGCTGGCCTCGGGGACGGAAGTTCCCGAGCACGGAGGGTTGGAATTTGGCCCATTCTCGAGCATTGCGATGAATGGTCATCAGGAAATCGTCTTCCTTACCAGCTTGCACAGCACGCGAACAGAAATGCGCGCCGTCGTGCGCTCGTCCGGAGTGAGCTTCTCAGTGGTCGCGTTCCAAGGCCTTCTGGGACCGTACTCCCGCTCGACCTACGACACCTTCAGCGCGCCCAGCCTGAACGACTCCGGCGTTGTGGCTTTTACCGCCACGCTGGCCACGAATGAGGCCGACGTTCCAAAAGCCGTGGTGGTGAAGCAGGAGGGGGAAAAACTCCGGGCCGTCGTCACCACGCTCGATTCACCGCCCGGCCAGGCGGACGACAAGTTCGAAGAGTTCTCGGCGCCGATCGTGACCTCCGACGGCAGCGTGCTCTTTGCAGCGCGCTGGAGTGGGAAAAGCGAAGGCAGCGGACTGTTCTTCGCCGGCCCGCGCGGCCTCCAGGGAATCACATTACCGGCGGGACTGCACCTTGGCCCCAAAGACCTGCTGGAACCGTTCTTCTCCGGCCACGATGAAGCGGCCTTCATCCGCCATGGCGATTCTTCCGAGGCCGCAACGGAGCAGTTCTTCCGCGCTGTCACTATTCGATCATTCGAGGAACTACAACCGCCTCCCGATCCACAGCATGTCACGGAATTGCTGGCGGCACGACCGGATTCTGCGCCCGTGCAAATGCTCTTCGTCTACCTCGAGAATGGCACCATGCAAACCGCGCTGGTGGCGGGCGACCCCAGCAAGCCGGTAATGGCCAAGCAATCAACCACCACGGCTCTCAAGCCCGTGGGTAAAATCCTGGCTCTTGCTCTTGGGGCACATGGCAACCTGATCTTCGCCTCGGCTCCCATCGACGCGCCCAACGATCTTGCCCTTTTCTGCGATTGCGATGGTCAGGTGAACCGCCTGACCACGGCTGATGACTTCCTGCCCATTACCACTGCTGGGCCTGGAAAACCCATCCTCTCTCTCACCGGTGATGCCAAGCTCATAACGGCTTTCATCGCGCCCACGATGAGCGGCGAAAATACGGCAATTTACGTAACCACCATCCAGTAATTCTGGGGAACCCCCGAGGCGATTCGCGCCGCCATTTCTCACTTTCGCACCAAGGCACGCCAATCGCCCCTCCAGAAACAGGCTAAACAGTCAACTCCCACGGCGCGCGATATTCACGGCTGAGTAACTTTTGCGCTTCCGCGCCGCCCTTCGTCAGCTTTTGGCCGGCCACGTCCCACTCGATGTGTTCCTTCGAGCGCAACGCCACATTCCCCAGCAGGCAGCAACTGGTGCTGCGATGCCCGTATTCGATATCGGACTGCGGGTGCTTGCGCGTGCGCATGCACTCGAGCATGTTGCCGACGTGCATCAGCAAGCCATCGTCCACGCGCTCCATGCGCATTTCGGGTGCCTTGCCGATCTCGTGGTGCTCTTCGTGCCCTCCCGGCGCGGGCCGGTGAACCTCGCGGTAGTCGGCTTCCGTCACGGGCTCGGGGAAAACCTCAAAACCGTCGCGGTCAAGGAACATGCTCGCGTCTGTACCGTGGAACTCGATTCCGTATCCTTTGTTGTACATGGAATTGCCGTTGCACTCGCGGTTTTCATAGGTTGCGACGAAAGGCCGGTCACCCTCGAATTCCCAGGTGATTTCCAGGGTGTCAGGCGTCTCGGTGTTATCCGTAATGAATTTTTTGAAGCCGATGGCGGTAATTCCCTTGGGCCCTTCGGTCTGCATCGCCCAGAGCACGATGTCCATCAGGTGGACGGCCCAGTCGCCCGGCCAGCCGTTGGCGTAGTCGTAAAAGTAACGGAAAGTGGACCAGCGATTGTCCGCGACCCCGAAGCGCTGAAAATTGTACTGATGGTTGGGTGCAGGACCGAGCCAGAAATCCCAATCAAGGCCGGGGGGCGGATCGGAATCGGGATAGTTCCCCTGCCCAACGGGATAGGTATTGCCATAATTCCATGTGCGCACAAAGCTCACCTTGCCCAGCACGCCGCCCTGAACCAGTTCTACGGCTTTCTGGAAGTGCAGGTTGGAGCGCTGCCACAACCCGACTTGCACCACGCGATTGTTATTGCGCGCCGCCGAAACCATTTTGATGCCTTCGTCTACCGCTACGCAGATTGGCTTTTCAACGTAAACATCCTTGCCCGCCTTGCATGCCTCCACCATAGGGAGCGGGTGCCAATGGTCGGGTGTCCCCACCAGCACGACATCAATATCCTTATCATCCAGGATGGTGCGAAAATCCTTGACCGTCTTTATGTCGCGTGAAGTATCGCTATCCTCAAATTGACCTGAGCTGGCGTTCCACTTCCGTCTGGCCTTTTCCAGGCATTTGTCCAGGTTAGGCTGGTAAACGTCACACAGCGCGGCCACTTCCACTCCGTGCTTCATGAAATTCTGCATGTCATCAGTGCCCTGTCGGCCCGTGCCGATCACCCCCAGCCGGATCCGGTCGTTGGCCCCCAGAACATTAGTCGTGCTGAAGCCCGCCATTGAAAGGCTAACCCCTGCTGAAGTTATGGCCGCGCGCTTCATAAAATCCCGCCGATTTATTTCGTCCGTCATGATTCCCCCTTCATAATTTGTGACATCATCATAATGCCAAGAGTTGCCCACTCGCTCCGAACGAGGCGTTTATACCGGGAAGTAGCGGGAAATTCAAGCCTATTCGCTCCTGCGTCTCGTCAGCATGTCAAATGTCCGGGTCAATTAGCACGTGAATTAGCAGGTGATCTGTCCGCCTTAGGTGGTCGAAGGATAGGGCATTCCGCCGAGGTATTTTGCTAATGCACCACCTCGGCTGGCTCTGCTTCAATCGCCTCGAGCCGGACCGGGCCGAGCAGGCCGGATTCCCAGAGGGGCGTATCCTGCGCGTACACAATGTTCGTGTGCGTAAAATGGCGGTCGGGGGGAAGGCGCGAATCGCCAATGATGCGGTTCGGCCAGAGATTGGCGACGTCGATTTCCAGAAGATTTCCCGTGGTCTTCACCGTGCCCGTGATCTCAACTCGAAAGGGCTTTGTCCACAGCGGGCCGAGGTCTTTTCCGTTCAGTCGCACCTGCGCGACGTACTTGACCTCCCCTAGGTCGAGAGCTACACGTGCGCCGATGAGCGCGGGCGGAAGACCAAACGACAGGTGATAGGTCGCCGTGCCGGAATAGAACTTGATCCCGTCCTCGGGCCGCGCCGTCCAACTTTCGAGCTTGTCGAATTGCACGCTCGGCGGGCCGCCCCACTTGGGATCGAAGCTCACCGTCCACGGGCCGGACAATTCTTCCGCGACTTTGTAATCCGGGAAATTGCCGCTTCCCTGCCCTTGCGCGTCCGACGCCGTGGATTGCCGGAAGACAACGAACAATGAACCATAGGGCGCAAACTCCAGGGGGACGGTCGTCAGCCCATCACTTTGACGGAACGCCACCGCTGGGTGCGAC
>JASHSC010000152.1 GCA_030036915.1 Terriglobia bacterium | reverse complement strand
GCCTTTGGCGCATCGCTCCGGGAGTGTGAAAGTGAGCTACGCTCAACGCTGGAGGACTGGATGCTCGTGGGCCTGCAACTGAAGCACCCTCTGCCGGTCATCCAAGGTATTGACCTTAACAAGGAGCCTGCGCGTGAGCCGGTGGACGCCGTGTAAGCGCAGCGACTTCATTCGCAAACTCCGGCGCTTGGGTTTCGACGGTCCTTTCGCAGGAACTCGTCATCAATTTACGGTGCTGTTGCAGAGGCGCCTGACCATACCCTCTAATTCGGAATATTCGATCCCCCAGTTGCGCATGATGGTTCGAGAGGTTGAGACCCTCCTCGGACGCGAGCTTTCCACCGAGGAATGGGCTGGAATCTGACGAGGCTGAATAAATGAAAAGGTTCTTGGTCGTTATCGAGGAAACCCGCACAGGATTCTCGGCCTATTCACCTGATCTGCCCGGTTGCGTATCCACTGGCCGGACGCGCGAGGGAGTCGAGCGCAATATGCGCGAAGCTGTGGATTTCCATCTTGAAGGAATGCGCCTGGAAGGGATGGATACACCTGAGCCTCACGCCCATTCTGCCTACATCGAAGTTCCAGCCTAGCTGAAGGTTCGTGAAAAGCGCGGTTCGCAAGCGAGAAATTAGGCGAGCTGCTCCAGGCCTTCGTCTTTCCATTGGTGGCCGCAGGCCTCGCACGTCCAATTGTATTTTGGCGGTCCGGCATCGCCTGGCTCCGAGTCCAGGCTCTCGAGAACGATTTCGGCGGATTGGCAATGAGGGCAAACCTCGACGCGGTTGTCGACTTCCTCCGGCGCCTCTTCGTCCGGGAAGGTGGCTCGAATGAATTCGAGTGCGCGGCCGATGTCGGTTCGCACAACTCTTACATCCAGATGCTCTTCGGACGCGCCGTCGACAAACTCAACCTTTTCCGGGACCGCGCAGGCGGCGATTCCGGCGGCCTCGATCGCGTCCACAATGGATTGCGCCTTGGCGAGGTCATTCAACTTCATAATGCTCACCACTTCGCTTTTATCGCCGAGGGGAACTTCGGCGCAAGCCTTCGGAGCAGGCTTGTCGAGTCCGCGTTTCGAGATCTCAGCGCGCAAGACCTGTTGCGCAATCTCGGTTAGGTCGTCGGCTTGTTCAGCCATTTCCTGAAGCCGCGCGTCGCTCATGTCCGAATAGAGTTCTTCAAGTTTGCGGTATTGGTCAGATGGCGTGTTGTATTCCATGACTGCGCGAAACCATAGGGCAGGGCGGTGCGACCGTCAAGCAGCACTGAGCGTAACCTGGAAGACTACGGATCGCTCAGCTCAACCGCAGGTTCTTCAGGTAATCGAAGCTGATCTTCATGCACTCGACTGAGGGCTGGTTCCAGCGGTCCTGCTCCACGTAGATGTGCTTGGTGCCGGCCTGCTTGGTGTGTGAAAAAATTCTGCGCCAGTCGATTTTTCCCTGCCCGACCGGCGCAAAGGGATTGGGCCCATCGTTGCGCGGCGATTCGTGCGGGTTGACGGGAACGTCTTTGTAGAGGTCCTTGATGTGCAACAGCGGAAAGCGCCCGGGATAAAGCTCAAAATAATGCACAGGGTCGACTCCCGCGTAGGTGGCCCAAAAGACGTCCATCTCAAACTTCAGCAGCTTCGGGTCGCAATGCTTTGCCATGATGTCGTAGCCCGAGTCGCCACCGTTCGACTCGAACTCGTGGAAATGAGCGTGATAACAGAACTGCATTCCCGCAGTCAGCGAGTATTTCCCGCATTCGTTGAAGAGCTCGGCGCGCCGCATCCACGCGTCGGAGTCCATCTTGGGGTTATCGCCAACCACGATGTAGTGAAGTCCGAACTTGCTGACTCCGTCGACGGTCTTCTTCCAATCGTCGAGCGTCTTCGGCGCGTCCAGATAAGCGCTGGGGAGGGTGAGCCCGTCGGCCTTCACGTCCGGCAGAAGCTCGGCAAGCGGAAAGTCCGAGCCAACCTCGAGCTCCTTGTAACCGGTCGCGGCGATCAGCTTCAGCGTTCCAAGATGGTCTTTGGCAAATGCGTCGCGAACGGTGTAAAGCTCGAGCCCGATGGGCCCGGGCCAGGCGAGCCGACCGGCCGCGCCAAGGCGCGGTGCCGCGGCCAGCGCCGCCGTGCCGCCCAGAATCTTCACAAAATTCCTTCGTGTCATCATCGTTGTCGCCCCCTAAACGCGTGGTCATTTAAGCGCAATGCGCCGCCGATGTCAACGCGCCGGTTCGAGTTGCGCTACAATCCCCACATGCTGAAGATTCGAAAAGCCACGCAAGACGATATCCCGCTGATTCTGGATTTCATCCGTGAGCTCGCCGAATACGAGCGAGCGCCGCAGGAAGCCGTGGCAACTGCGGATGACCTGCGTCGCGATGGATTTTCCTCGCAGCCGCGCTTTTACGTCGAAATCGCCGAGTGGGGCGGCGAGCCTGCGGGTTTCGCACTCTGGTTTTTCAATTACTCCACCTGGCTCGGCAAGCCCGGGCTTTATCTCGAAGACCTTTTCGTTCGGCCGAGCTTCCGGCGCAAGGGAATCGGCAAAGCGCTGCTCACACATCTCGCAAAGGTGGCACTTGAGAAGGGCTGCGGGCGCTACCAGTGGCAAGTGCTCGATTGGAACACGCCGGCGATTGAATTTTATGAATCGCTCGGCGCCAAGGCCATGAAGGAGTGGATTCCCATGCGCGTGACAGGCGACGCGCTTAAGAAATTGGGTGAGCAAAGTTCAAGCTAGGAGGTGAAGGGTCGGGCCTTTGCGGATTGCGTTCCCACCACCTGAGTCGAAAAATGGACGAAGCTAAAGGTTTCCGGAATGTGCGAATCATAATGGCCATGCCGGTTCCAAGTCCATCCCGCGCCGGGGTCGAGCCGCTTGCCGCGCGAGTCGATTTGCTGAAAGCGCGAGCAATCGATTCGCCACACGTCGCCTTCGCGGGGAGGAAGCGATCGGCCGTCGGCAAGCAATTTCAGGCCCCGCCAGGGGAAGGCGAGTTCCGCGGTCCAGCTCTTGTCGGTTCCCGTGCGCCGGTTCAGCACGCCGTCGATGTGCACGGCGTGGCGAAGGCCGGGAAAATCCCAATCGAGAAATCCCCAGCGCTCGCCGCGGGGGTGCACGTGACCGCCGATTCCGGAAATTTCCAGCGT
>JASHSC010000151.1 GCA_030036915.1 Terriglobia bacterium | reverse complement strand
ATTCCCGATCGCCTGCCCGGGTTCCAACATGTGGAGAACGATGACCTGCGCGCCAAATTCGAGCGGGCGTGGGGTGTAACGATTCCCCCCAAGCGCGGCTGGCACTTGAGCGGAATGTTCAACGCCATGGAGGAAGGCAAACTTCGCGGGCTTTACGTTATTGGTGAAAACCCCTTGCACTCGGAAGCCGACCAGGGGCGATGCGAGCGCAACTTAAAGGGCCTCGAATTCCTCCTGGTGCAGGATGTTCTGCTTTCCGGCACTGCACAGCTTGCCCATGTGGTTCTGCCGGCGGCGGCCGGCTGGTGTGAATCTGAGGGAACGGTAACCAGCAGCGAACGTCGAGTGCAGCGTGTTCGCAAAGCCATGGATCCCCCGGAAGGTGCGTGGGATGACATGGCGATTCTCTGCAACCTGGCAAATCGATTGGGGCACAATTGGGGCTGTCCAAGTGCGGAAGAAGTTTGGAATGAAGTCCGGCGCCTGAGCCCCATGAACGCAGGGATGAGCTACTCGCGGCTGGAGTCTTTGGGTGGCATTCAGTGGCCTTGCTATGACGAAACGCATCCGGGCGAATTGTTCCTGCACGGACGCCTGTGGGAGGACCCCCTGGTCGGCCCCCCCGCAAAGTTTAGCGCAGTGGAATTTGAACCGCCGGTCGATCGCCTGGATGACGACTTTCCCCTGCGGCTTACCACCGGTCGCCGTCTGGAGTCGTTCAATACCGGGGTTCAGACTTCCCGATATCGCTCACCCTTGCGGCATCCGGAAATGCTCGACCTCTCTCCCGAGGACGGTGAGCGTTATGGATTGGCAGAAGGCGAGCGCGTTCTCGTCAGCTCGCGCCGTGGCTCCGCCGTGGCTCCAGTGCGATTTGATGAATCACTGCGGCCGGGCCTGGCGTTTCTAAGCGTTCATTTCCCCGACGAAGTGGCGACCAACGTTCTCACCATTGATGCGACGGACCCAAAATCGGGCACGGCGGAGTTCAAGGCCACTGCGATTCGCGTGGAAAAAATTGCCTCTCCGGCAGGGGTTTAGGTTAGTCGCAACGCGGGAAAAGCTTGAACCACAGAGCACACAGAGACGCACAGAGGAAGACCTTTCTCTGTGGTTCTCCGTGTTCTCTGTGGTGACAGCTTTTCTTTGGCAATGACCGGCGAAGTGATTTATTTCCAGGGAGAGGGACCTTCGTGGACGCGCACTTTACCAAAGACCATCCCAACGCGGCCGAGCAGCAAGCTGTTGACTCGGTCCTCGGCCCGCCGCACTCCGGTTGGAGGGGAGGGGCCCGCCGCCCGGATCGAGACGGGCACTCCGCAGTTAATGGGCATGCGCTGGGGGCCGAGCGCCACCTGCTTCTGCCCGTTCTGCATGCCATCCAGGCCCGGATGGGATGGATTACACCCGCCGCCCTGAATTATGCCTGCCAGCGCCTTGATGTCGCTCCTGCTGAAGCTTACGGTGTCACGTCTTTCTACGGCCTGTTTTCTGTCACACCGCGCCCTCCCTGCGTGCTGCACGTTTGCGACGATATCGCGTGTATGACCCGGGGCGGGGAAGACCTCTGCCGCAGTGTGGAAAGCCAATTGGGGCCGGCGGGGTTGCCTTCGCTCGATGGCAAAGCCACTTGGCTTCGCAGTCCCTGCGTGGGTCTGTGCGAGCGTGCTCCAGCGGCGCTCATCTCGAGGGCGGGAGAAAAACCTGCGGAAAAGGTCATCGCGCCGGCAAGCCCCCAATCGCTGGTTTCAAAACTCAAATTGTTCGCGGAAAGCACCGCTGAAGAGCCGCCCGATCGATTTGAAGCAAGCGCCTCCGTCCCTCAAGCTGCGCAAAACGGCCATTCCAAATTGGTGCTCCTACGTCGCGTGGGACGCATGGATCCCGCCAGCCTTGATGATTATCGGGCCCATGGTGGATATGAGGCCTTACGCCGAGCGCTGAACTTGGGAGGAAGCTGGGTGGTGCGCGAAGTATTGAACTCGCGCCTGGTGGGCCGCGGCGGGGCTGCTTTTCCCACGGGTAAAAAGTGGGACCCCGCCAACCAACCTCATTACCTGGTTTGTAATGCAGACGAATCGGAGCCCGGCACGTTTAAGGACCGAGTGGTGATGGAAGCCGACCCCTATTCGCTGATTGAGGCCATAACCATCGCCGGAACCGCGCTGGGCTGCGTGCGCGGCTACCTTTATTTGCGCGGGGAATATCCCCTGGCCGGCGAGAGACTTTCTCACGCCATCGCCATCGCGCGCGAAAGAGGATATTTGGGGAGCAACATCCTGGGGCGGGGCGTGGATTTTGACATCGAGATGCGTCGCGGTGCCGGCGCCTACATCTGCGGGGAAGAAACCGCACTCTTCAACTCCATTGAGGGCCTGCGCGGTGAACCGCGCAGCAAGCCGCCATTCCCAACGCAGGTCGGGCTGTTCGGCAAACCCACGGTGGTCAACAATGTTGAGACTCTGGTCAACGTATTGCTCATCGTTCAAGAGGGCGGTGAGGCCTATGCCGCAATGGGGACTCGCGGCTCCACGGGTCCGAAACTCTTTTGCTTGTCCGGCCACGTAGCCCGGCCGGGTGTTTACGAAGTTCCTTTCGGTACGACGCTTCGGGAGTTGATTGAGCTGGGCGGAGGAGTTGCCGGCAGCGGACGGTTGAAGGCTGTCTTGCTGGGGGGGGGCGCAGGTTCATTTCTCTCTCCCGAGGAGTTGGATACGCCTCTCACCTTCGAAGGAACGCGCGCCGCAGGGGCATCACTCGGCTCGGGGGTGGTGATGCTCTTTGATGATACGGTTGATCTGCGCAAGATTCTGTTTCGCATCGCCGCGTTCTTCCGCGACGAGTCGTGCGGCCAATGTGTTCCCTGCCGCCTGGGCACCGTTCGGCAAGAGGAGTTGTTGCAACGCCTTAACCACCGAAAGCCGATCGGCTCCGTGCAGGCGGAACTGGGGTTGTTGAAAGAAGTGGGACAGGTGATGCGCGACGCCTCGATTTGCGGTTTGGGGCAAACCGCATCCAGCGCGATCGAATCCGCGTTACGGCGCTGGCAGTTGTTTTAAGTTGGATTCACTTCCGCGTATTTGCGGTCATCCGACTCGAGAATCGTTCGATTGCGTGCGGAGTTTCCCGAGGGCAATTCATGGATCACGAAAAGGGGAAAGTTGTTCATCCTAATCCGGTAGAGGGCGTAAATCCTTTGATCCCGGTTCCTCGGGGCCCCGTTCCTGCCATGCCTCCGGCATCGCCACGTCGCACGGTGCGCGTGACCGTCGATGGCCGGGAGATTTCCGTGCCCGAAGGGACAACACTGCTCGAGGCCACGCGTGAAGCCGGCATAGATACTCCAACGCTCTGCTATCTTGAATCGTTGACTCCGGTAAACGTCTGCCGGATTTGTGTGGTTGAGTTGGAGGGCTCCCGCACGCTTGTTCCGGCCTGCTCGCGCAAGGCCGAAGACGGCATGGTGGTGAAAACCGATTCCGAGCGGGTTCGCCTGAGCCGCCGGCTGATTCTGGAATTCCTTGCTTCTTCCGTCGATGTCTCCACTTCGCCCCAGATTAGGGCCTATATGGACAGATACAAGGTCCGTCCGGAGCGCTTCGGTCAATCGCAGGCCCCCTCCGATGACAGGGATCAGGCCCGGCCGGGATTTCACATTACCACAGACGGCTCCCAGGCTGCCGCTGTGGCTCAGCCCGTCAAAGTCGATAACGAACTCTATGTGCGGGACTACGGCAAATGCATCCTTTGTTACAAATGCGTGGAGGCTTGCGGCCCTGATGCACAAAACACCTTTGCAATTGCCGTGGCCGGCCGCGGCTTTGGCGCGCGCATTTCCACGGAATACGCCGTGCCCCTTCCGGATTCCGCCTGTGTCTATTGCGGGAACTGTATTGGAGTCTGCCCTACAGGCGCGCTGATGTTCGTGAGTGAGCACAACCTCCGCAAGGCGGGAACCTGGGATGAATCGCGCCAGACTTCAACGGAAACCATCTGCCCGTACTGTGGGGTGGGATGCACGCTTACACTGCACGTTCAGGATGAAAGGATTGTCAAAGTCAATTCGCCTATCGAGAATGGTGTCACACACGGCAATCTCTGTGTCAAGGGGCGCTTCGGTTGGCAATTCGTGCAAGTTCGGGAGAAAACTCAAAGCGGAGGCGACGCGAGCTAGGGGCTCGGTTTCGGGTGATGGCGGGCATACAGGGATTTGTGTTGGCGGGCGGTAAGAGCAGTCGCATGGGGCAGGACAAAGCTTTAATGCAGCTCAATGGGCAGCCACTGGTTCTGCGGGCAGCGCAAGCGCTGCGGCCTTTCGTCGAAAAGGTCACTTTACTCGCCCCTTTGGGACGGTATGAAAACCTCGGGCTGCCTGTGGTTCCGGACAAATGGGCCGAGGGTCCCCTGGCGGGTGTTTGTGCGGCCCTCTACTCCACTCAAGCTCGATGGAACATCTTCCTTGCTTGCGATCTTCCCCTGGTAACCCGCAAGTTTGTTGAGCTTTTGGCACAGCGTGTGTGCGCCACTCGGTGCGATGCCGTGGTGCCGCGCACGAGCGACGGCTGGCAACCTCTTTGTGCCGCCTACCACGCCAACTGCCAGACGTCATTCACCCAGGCACTTCAGCAGGGCGAGCGAAGCGTCGTCCGGCTTCTGGAGCATATTCGTGTGGAGGAAATTACCCCTGGCGAGATGCGGAGCGCAGGCGTACAAGAACTGGAATTGCTGAACGTGAACACGCCTGAAGATTGGGTGCGAGTCGCCGAGCTCTCCAGGGACGCGCGATAAGTCATGTTGAGCCTCGCCTGGCCCGGAGCTTCTTCTCGCCATCAGAATGTTCATGGTCGCCATGAACCTGGTGGGGATTGATGACCCCCGCGGAACTGGACGCGAATCATGTTTCACCCCAAAACGGAATTCATGATGGTTCATCTCAAAATCCATCGGTTTGCCCCGGCACTTGCGCTGGTCCTGATCCTTGGCGCGACTTTTGCAGGTCAAGGCTGGATTGCAGCACGTCCCAGCCGCCCTGCATGTGCAGGAGGATGGCTTCAGGATTCCGGCTCGCAACCTGCATCCCGGTATGAATTCCGTGTAATCCACGATCCCAATGGTACAGGGAAATTTTACATGGGCCGTGAGATTGCACAAGTTATGGGCGCGGGCGGGATGTACTGGTTGGATCGCCCTGAGCGGGCGCAGGAAGAGCATCCCGAGGTGGTGATTCAGGCGATGGACCTCCACAGCGGCGATGTGGTTGTGGACTTTGGCGCGGGATCCGGCTACTTCACCTTTCGTATCGCACCCAAGGTGGGGAATTCCGGCAAAGTTCTGGCCGTGGATATTCAGGAGGAAATGCTCGATGCCATTCGATCGCGCGCAACGTCGTTGGGAATCACCAACGTGGAAGAAGTGAAGGATACTGAGACGGATCCGAGGCTGCCGCCCGACAGCGTTGACCGCGTCCTGATGGTGGACGTCTATCACGAACTCGCTTACCCCTACGAAGTCATGACCAAAGTCCGCGAAGCGCTGAAACCGGATGGGCGTGTGGTGTTTGTCGAATACCGAAAAGAGGATGCCAGTGTTCCCATCAAGGAAGTACATAAAATGAGCGTCGAGCAGCTCACCAGGGAAATGGACGTTGTGGGATTGGTGCGGGTTCAGGACGTCGAGTCGCTACCCTGGCAACACATCCTGATATATGCGCGGAGGGACGACGCCAAACCCATCTCCTAAGTGGTTTCGAGGAGTGCCGCCGGCCTAAATTCCCTCGGGATTATCCATCCAATAAACCGTCAGACCCGACAACAACTTGGGATAAAAGTCGGTGGATTTCTGCGGCATCGGGCAGTCGGCAAGGGCGTTGGCGTGCACGGCTTGAACCGGAGTGGGATTTAACAGGAAGGCGGCTTGCCCACGACCGCTATCCACCGCATCGCAGGCGAGCGCCGCATCGCGAAAGTAGGATAGATTCTTTTCCTCACGCACCGCTTGTGCATCAATGCCCAGAAGGCGCTCCAGCACGAGACGGTGCAAAAGAATGACGTCGAGCCTGCGGAGTGTGGGCGCAAGATCCGCGAGTTGGCGATCGAGGTTGAAATCCTTGCGCAGACGAAGTAAAGCCAGCTTTCCCACGCCCATATATACCCCCAGCGCCGGTGCGTTGCGGCCCGCTGCGGAGAGTTTTGCGAGGAACTGCGCACTCCATTCGCTTGGAGGCCCCGCCACCGGCACGTGTTCCCAATCAAATATCGCGCGAGAGCTGGCGGTGAACTGGCTGGGATCATAGCCGGGCAGGTTGTGCACCAGGCGATGCGTGGGCAAAATGGTAAGGCCGTCGGTCTCCATTCGCACAAGCGTCACCATGACGTAATCGCTGCTTCCGGTGGAATGCTCTGGCTCTCGGGAGAAATTTCGATAGGCGAGAGCGGTTTCGTAACGGTGATGGCCATCAGCAATTACCAGGGGCATTTCGCGAAAAGCCTGGGACACCTGAGAAATGATTTTGGAATCATCGACGCGCCAAACGCTGTGCCGCGTGCCGTATTCGTCCGTAGCCTTTTCCCAGGGTGGCCTCGCGGCGTGCGTCGCCAGAAGGTTTTCGACTGTCCCCTCTGGGTCGCTGTAAAGCATGAAGATCTGCCCGAAGTGCGCGCGCGTGGCCTTGATCAGTTCCATGCGATCGGCCTTGGGCCCGGAAAGCGTCATTTCATGGCGGTGGACTACACGGGCCGAATAATCCTCCAGCCGCAACAGGGTGATGAAACCACGCCTTAACATGCGTACTCCGGGCTGGCCGGGAACTTCGTATTCCTGATAGTAGGGGTAAATGGCCGGGACGTGTTCGGAAACCAGGACACCGTTCTGAGTCCATGTGTTAAAATCCCGTTTTGCCCGTGTGTAGACGTTGTTCGTCGGACCATCGTCACTCAGCGAGCGGCCGCGAACAATGCGTACAAGGTTGTAAGGGTGCAAATCGTAATAATGGTCCTGCATCTCAAGAGTGATCTTGTCGTAAGGTTGCGTTACCACCGTGCCGAGGTCGGAAATCTTCTGCAAGTTGTAGTGAAGTGCGCGAAATGGAACTATTTCTGCCATAGACTAAATGTCCGTCCTGTTATGTGCCGACAATTAAAACTATCACACCCTCCACAAAGCGTCGAGACAGTTCAGCTTCAGGTATCGACGATCCTTTCATAACCCATATCACGTCAGGCCTGATCCAAGTTAAAATGAAGGATCAGAGATTCAGAACCGTTGTTTGCCGTTGCTCGCTGCCTGAAATCATGCTGACAACACCATCTCAAACGGAAGCTCACACCCATGGATGAACTGAGACTGGATCCCTTCACCCGGCGGTGGGTGGTGACAGGGAAGCGCCCGGTGATGCCGGACGTCCACAGCGAAGCCGGAATCTGCCCGTTCTGCCCGGGAAATGAGCGCCAAACCCCGCCCGCGATCCGCGAGTCGCGCGATGCTTCCGGCGCCTGGACGGCGCGGGTCTTTCACGACCGCGCCCCTTTGTTCCACGTCGAAGGCGAAGCGAATCGCAGGGCTGAAGGAATGTTCGACCGTATGAACTCCATCGGGGCGCACGAAATTGTCGTCGAGACTCCCCGGCACGGCGCGACGCTGGCCCAGATTCCCGAAGAGCAGATCTCCCATGTGTTGGCGCTCTTCCGCGACCGTATCGTCGACCTTAAGCAGGACCGCCGGCTTCGTTATGTTTCGGTCTTTAAAAATCAATCTTCACCCAGCCCTGCTCGCAGTGGCCACGCCCATTCACAGGTCTTGGGATCGCCCATCCTGCCGCAGTTGTTGGAAATCGAGCTGCGCTGGAGCCGCGAGCACTTTCTGAAGCACGAGCGCTGCCTCTATTGCGATGCCCTGCAACAGGAGTTGGGAAAGGAGGCGCGCATTGTGGACCAAAACGCCGAGTTCGTGGCCTTTTGTCCCTTCGGCTCGCGGTGGGCCTACGAGCTTTGGATCGTTCCTGTCCATCATGCTTCTTCTTTCGAAAACGATATGGGAGTGCCGGGACGAAGAGAGGCTCTTGCGCCGTTTCTCAAGGCCTGTCTCCGGCGCATGGAAATGATCTCTCCCTCCCTCCACTTGGTGATTCACACTGAGCCGAACCTGCAGGCGTGGAAGCCCGCGGAAAACTGGTGGGAATCCGTCCCCGAGGATTATCACTGGCACATCGAGATTCAGCCGGATGTGGAGGGCACGCGGAGCTTTATGGGCACGGAGGGCTTTCACTTCAACCCCATTCCAGCCGAACAAGCGGCTCTAATTCTGCGCGCACTCGATCCCGATGACGTGGCGCCATCCCAAACCTAGGAAATCCCATGGCCCCTGACTGGAAACAAGTACAGCTTTTGGTCTTTGACCTTGACGGCACTCTGGTAGACAGCAAGCTGGATCTGGCGATGAGCATTAACGCCATGCGAGCCGACATGGGGCTTGGACCCCTACCGCTTGAGTTGATTGCCACCTACGTCGGCAACGGCGTAACGCTTTTGGTTCGCAGGTCGCTGGGGGCGCAGGCCAGTGAAGAAAGCGTTGACCGAGGGCTGGCGTTCTTCCTGGGTTACTACCGCGAACACATGCTTGACCGTACCGCGCCCTACCCCGGAGTTTCCGAGGCGCTGGAGAAGCTTAGTGGCCGCAAGATGGCGGTGTTGACCAACAAGCCGGTTGATTTCAGCCGCGAGATGATTGCGCGGCTCGGGTTTGCTCCTCATTTCACTTACATTTACGGCGGCAACAGTTTTCCCAAAAAAAAGCCCGATCCCATTGGCTTGGACAAACTGATGGAGGACTTCCAGGTTGCCGCAGGCAAGACGCTGATGATCGGCGATTCCGATACCGACGTCCTCACCGGACGGAACGCCGGCGTGTGGACGTGTGGCGTTACATATGGCTTTGGGGCGCACACGCTTGAAACGGTTTCGCCGGACTTGGTGATTGATGATCTACGGGAACTTCCCCCTCTGCTCGATGGCCGGCGCGCCGGCTGACCCCGTAGGTTCCAACTTGGCCACGTGCGTTCGCATCAAAGTTAAGGCGGAAATTTCAGGGTCCAGGTCTCACCGGTGGCAGGACGGGCAATGCCCTGATAAATTATGACCGTAAATCGCCCAAATCGATGGTGTGGCGTGGTGCTCGCCTCGTTGATGGCAGTCGCAGCTTTGCCCGTCGTTCCGGCGTATGCGCAAAAGGCGCCGGCAAATCCTGCCAAGTCGCCCCAGTCAAGCCCTGCGCCTGCGGAACCGGACCAGGACCAACCTCTTCCCGGTGACTGGGCACCGGAGTTGCTCGACGGCATCATCAGTTCCCCTAATGATGAGGCGCAGTCCAGCCTGCTGCGCGCAACTTTTGCGGCGGGGCCGGCGGTGATTCCTCAACTTGTCACGGCTTTGAAGGACGACCGCACGGCCGAGTACGCAGCACAGTCGCTGGCCTATATCGGTGGTGAGAAAACGCTGGACATCCTCTGGAAGCTGCTCTCCGATCCCCGCGACCTTGATCTGCGTCGCTTCACGTATGGCGCTCTGGCCGAATATGATTCCCCCCAAGCCACCGACTTTCTCATGAACGCCATCGACAAATCCGACAGCGAGCCGGACCGTACGGTCACCGAAGCCGCCGTCCTGGCGCTGACGGTGCGGACGGATTCGGCGCTGCTTCCGCGCCTTGCCTCCTTGGAGAAAAAGCTCCAAGACGTAGTTATTCGCGACGATGTAGATAATGCCTGCGCAGTGATCGAGCAGCGTGCCAAGTACCTCGCGTCGCCGGAGGGACAAAAGGCCGGCGGTTCCATCGAGTCCGCTGTACGCACTTACTTCATTCCCGCGCTTGAACCGCCCTCTGGCCTTGAGGCGGACTCCGCGAGGCCAGCTCCCGGACGTGCGGGAAAGGTGCCCGCGACGCCTGCGGCAAAGACGCAACCGCTGGTTTCCGTTAACGTCCGCAATGTGACGTTTTCTCCTGACAAGAACCGCGCGCTCGCCCGAGTGGTGTTTGAGGATCCCACTGCCATCGCGTACTATGATTTCGTCCTGCAAAAGCGCATGGGCAATTGGGCGCTTGCCAGTGTGTGGTTGGGGCCGGAAGTGGAGAAGTCGCCTTCCGGGTCAATTGACGCCGGACGCTGAACGGACTCCCAGCGGATGGACCTCGTTCTGTCTTCCATAACCTCCATCCTTTCCTTTACAATCCAAACCGCATGCGTTACGTCATCGTAGGAACCGCCGGGCACATTGACCACGGCAAGTCGGCGCTGGTATTGGCACTCACGGGCACTGATCCCGACCGTTGGGAGGAAGAGAAGCGCCGCGGCATTACCATTGACTTGGGCTTTGCACATCTGGATCTGGGCGAAGACGTGCGGGTCGGGTTCATCGATGTCCCGGGCCACGAACGGTTTGTGAAGAACATGCTGGCGGGTGTGGGCGGCATCGATCTGGTGATGCTGATTATCGCCGCCGACGAATCCATCAAACCCCAAACGCGCGAACACTTCGACATTTGCAGGCTGCTGGGAATCCTGCGCGGCCTCGTAGTCATCACCAAATCGGATCTGGTGGACGCCGAAGTGTTGGGCTTGGTACGCCTGGAAGTTCAGGAATTTGTCGCGGGGTCGTTCCTGGAAGGTGCGCCAGTGGTGGCTACGAGTGCGCGCACCGGAGAAGGTCTGGATGAGCTTCGCCGGGAGCTGCGGCGGCTAAGCGTAGAGGCGCCCTCCCGGCCCGCGGAATTGCCCTTTCGCCTGCCCATTGATCGATCATTCGTGATGAAGGGGTTCGGTGCTGTTGTGACGGGGACGACGATTGCGGGGACGGTGGAAAAGGAATCCGAGGTTGAACTCTTCCCCGCGCGCAAACGGCTGCGTGTGCGGGGGATTGAGGTTTACAATGCGCCCGCTGACCGCGCCATTGCAGGCCAGCGAACCGCTGTGAATCTGGCGGGAGTGGACGCGCGGCAGATCACTCGCGGCATGACGCTCGCCGCTCCCGACGCGTTCCAATCCACGGCAACGCTGGATTGCACATTGAACCTGCTGGCCGGCGCGCGGCCATTGAAGAACCACACGCAGGTCCATTTCCATTGCGGCACGGCCGAAACGGTAGCTCGCATCGTGCTGCTGGACGGCAGGGAGTTAAAGGCGGGGGCGACGGGGTTCGTGCAGCTTCGCCTTTCCGAGCCCGGCTTGTTTGTCCCTGGCGACCGCTTCATCATCCGCCAATTCTCTCCCGTCGCCACGATTGGCGGTGGCTCGGTGCTTGACAACGCTCCCCCTAAGCATCGCGCAGGCGATTCCACCACCATCGAGTCCTTGCGCGTGCTTGAAGGCGGGGATCCGGCGGCTCGAATTGAGCTTCATGCGCAACAGAGCGGCGAGGTTGCTCTGCTGGCGCTCGCTGCCCGAACTGGGTGGAAACTCGTCGATGTTCTTCGTGTGGCAAAATCCCTGGAAGCCCAAAAGCGCGTTACGCTGGTGGGGCAGCCGCCCGGTGTGGCCGTTGCCTCCGCGCATTTCAAGCGATTGACTGAACTCCTTCTTGAGAGGCTTGGCGAATTTCATACGGCAAATCCTCTGCTGGCCGGACTGCCAAAGGAGGAATTGCGTTCCAAGCTGAAATGGCGCGGCGCGGCGCAAGCTCTTCCCTCGACGGAGCTGTTCAACACTGTCCTGCAATCCCTTGCAGGCTTGGGGAAGGTGGATGTGCAGGGGGAAACTGTTCGCTTGGGAGGCCGCACCATTCAGCTTAGTGCTGACGAAGCCGCGGCGCGAGACCAGATCGCCGCGGCCTTTGAAAAGGCCGGTCTGGCAGTTCCGAGTGCCCGGGAAGTGCTGGCCAAACTTCGCCTTGACCAGGCGAGCGCCGAGAAACTGCTGAAGATGCTCCTGAAGGAGAGCGTTCTCCTCAGGATTTCCGAGGACTTGATCTTCCACCAGTCGGCGCTTCTAAAACTCCGTGCGATTCTCGAGCGACGCAAGACTCAAAACAAGCGCTTGACCGTAACGGACTTCAAGGATTTCACGGGTCTTTCCCGCAAGTACGCAATCCCCCTGCTCGAATACCTTGACCGTGAACGCGTGACACGGCGCGACGGTGACGAGCGAATCATCCTCTGAGCGATGCTTCAGGCATGCAGGGCAGTTCCTACTTTCCCTTTTGGGCGTTCGGGCTTCCCCCATCGAGCGACC
>JASHSC010000150.1 GCA_030036915.1 Terriglobia bacterium | reverse complement strand
TTCTCCCCTCTGGCCTTAATCCCGGTCAATCGCGCAGCGCCAGCGATGGTGAAATTCTCAGGGCTCGGCCGAGCGGAAGGGCGCTGCCTGCCAACGTTACCACCAGCGCCGCTGCCAGGCAGATGGGCAGAATCACCCAATGCACGCCCACCGCGGAGCCGAACACCGCCAATGTCAAACGCCACGCCAGCAGAGTTCCCAGGAAATACCCTGCCACGCCACCCAACATGCCGATGGCGCAGGCTTCCAGTAGAAAAACCGCAGCCACGCGCGCGTCCGTGGCGCCGAGAGCCTTGAACAAGCCGATCTCCGCCCTCCGCTCGAGCACCGTGGCCAGCATCATGGAGGCCACGGCCAGTCCCGCCGCAACTAGCGCCGCCGCGACCAGCAGCGCCATCAGCACGCCCACGCGATTCACAATGCGTCCCTCGGACTCCGCCACACGGTAAACCGGCTGGGCCTGCGCTTCCGGGATGGCTTTCTGAATTTGATATGCAATCGAGGTCGCGTAGGGCGTGCAATACCAGCGGTCGTAATCGGCGGGCGAAAGGCGCGAAACATCGCTGCGGGCAAAATCGTCTTCGGGTTTGGTGAGCGCGCTGATCTCGATGCGCCGCACCTTGCCCTCGAGCCCCACCCAGTGCTGCACGGCGGCCAAGGGTGCAATCGCCTGACTGTCTTCCGGGCCACCCGTTTCCAAAATTCCGCGTATGACGAATTCCGCCGAGCGGGCGGGCGAATGGGATGAGCTGTCGGCGGCGACAAAGGTCAGGGTTTGTCCAGTGTGAAGATTCAGCCGTTCGGCGACCCGACGACCTACCAGAATTCCCTGAGCGTCGTTATCGGCAGGCCACGCGCCCTTAATTTTCCACGCGGGGTGCAGGGGCTTGAGTCCGGTGGCGAAAAATTCCGATTTGTCGTTAATCACCACTTCATCAAACCAGCTTCCTGTGACCACCACCGGCTGGCCGTCGAGTGTGGCGGGGACATAGAGAAACGGTGCGAACGCCACGATGTTGTTCCGCCAAAAAATTTTCTTCAGGCTGACGAGCGAGGATTCCGGCAGAAACGCGCCGGCGCCCGCGGGGCGGTAATCGACTCCGCCCACGGCCACGGGAAGTCCGTCCGCCGCGGGCGTGACGGAAATGTTTGCCCCGAAGCTGCGAAGCTCACGGTTCACCCTGTCACCCACGTCGAGAGAGAGTGTGGCCACGGCCGCAGTAACCGCGATGCCCAGGGTGACGGCGAAGATGCTCAGCGCCTTGCGGCGCCGCTGGCGAGCGAGAGATTCCCAGACGATTCGAAAAATCATGCGAGGCTCAATGGCCGGTCCTGACGAAAAAATTGGCGGCATCGGCCAGCGCCGCGGCGGGAATGCGCAGCGAATCGCCTTCCACGCGGTAGTCAATATGAATGGGATTGCATCCGCCCGCCACGCCAATGGTAGGAACGTAGATTTCCGCACCACAGTTGCGGCAAACCACGTTGTTACCGTCCTGATAGTAGCCCATGGCGCCGCAAATCGCGCAGGCATCAAGCCCGGCGCGCACCGTGCCTGTGGAATCCAAAATGGCAATCACCCGAACCTCCATGCCGCCCACGTTGACTTCAAAATGGTGCAGGTTGTGGTCCGTCAGCAGGCGGGTGGGAATCTGTGCTTCCCCGTTTTGAATGCTGATGGGGACGGGAGGAGAGATCATGCGCGCGGTGCGGGAATAGATAAACTGCGCGGAAAACAGGAGCATGACGAGCAGGCTCGCGGCCGTGGCCGTGAGCTTCCAGAAGCGGTCGCGATGCTGGTCCGCCAAAAGTTTGCGGCGCTCGGGCGCGGATAACCGGCTCACTTGCGCGACTGCTGCATCAGAAATCCGAATGCGCTGCGCGACGATCAGGAAAAGCACCAGCGCCACGATGAGGATAAAGAAAAAGGTATCGTTGTTGACGATGGGACCGACGAGCGCCATCTCCCTTCGGCTGGAAGGCAGCACCTGCGCTTCAGAAAGCTCATGTACGCCGGAAACAAAAAGCTGCGCCGCCACGACAAACAGAACCATGGTGGTGACGGTGAAGAATTTTCGCAAATCCACTTTGAAGCTGCCCTTGAAGAAAGCCACGCCCAGTGCTACAGCAAGGGCCAGACCCAGCACGCCGCCGATGAAATTCCAAAGCTCCGTGGTGCGTAGTGAGACCACAGCGAGGGCCAGCACGGTTTCTGCTCCCTCGCGGAAAACCATGAGGAACACGAAAAGAAAAAGACCGAATCCGGCGCGGCGGCTCTGTGAAGCGGAAATTTCGGTAAGTTTCGATTCGATTTCACCCTTCAGGCGCTTGCCAGTTCTCCACATCCAATAGACCATGGTGGCCACGAACACCGCGCCCACCACCATCAGCCAGCCTTCGTAAGCGTCATCGACAATTTTGAAGCGATCGACCAGATAAGCGCCGGCAAGGCTCGCCGCAACTGCCGCGGCGAGCCCCCACCACACGAAGCGGCTCCAAGCCAGGCGGCCCGTTTTCTTCAGGTAGCCCAGAACGATGCCGATGATCAGCGAGGCTTCCACGCCTTCGCGAAGCGTGATGACCAATGCTTGCAACATATTGGAATTAGAGCTTATGCACCAAAATTAAGCAACGACTTACATCTTCAAGCTTAGGAACATTTGATTGGGTTGTCAATTTTGGGAAGAGCACGGGAGAGATATTTGGAGCTTTTGGAGGGCAAAGCGAATTACAACCAAGGAGCGCCGCTCATCGGCTTTTCAGTTCTCCTTGATGGGCGGTTCCAAGGCGGAAACTGCCGGAGTCGGCGTCAAAAAGTGGAACGTCCGGATGATTTTATTGAAGATGGCTTCTTGAAACTGGAAAGTCTCCGCGGAAGTGAGGCCGATAATTCCAAACACCATGTCGCCGTGGATGACGTGAACAGCCACGCCGTGCCACTCGGCGCCGTCGAGGACCCCGGTAAAAGTGCGGCGCGTGGCCGTTTGGCCGTCGCACTGGAAGGATTCTTCCGAAACGCGCTGATAATCCTGGTAAGTCTGGCGCAGGCGTGCTTCCACCTGGTCGCTCGAGAGCTTGGGCGCCCCGCTCCACACCTGGCGGTCGACGATCAGCAGCGTCTGCTCATCGTCCGCGCCCATGGCCATGATTCCCGAACCGGTTTCGTTCGGCACTCCTTCGTAAATCTTCCAGTCGGGCGGCTTGAACATCGAAAAATGAAATGTATCGCTGAAGTAGGTGTTGCCGTCGACATGTTCCTCCAAGTGCGCGGGCAGGGGGACGTCAAGCGGGTGGCTGGGCGGCGGAGGCGGAGGTGCGGCGGGCTTTACTTGAACAACTGGAGCCGGAGTGGGTGGCGCCTGGGGCACCGAAACCGCAGGTGCAGGTGCGATGGAGGATTTCGAAATCGCAGGCGGTGCCGGCTGACTGCTCCCCGGCGGTGATGGTGCCGGCGTCGCCACTTCCGCCGATGCTGCGGCGGGTCGCGCTTCAGGAGGCTTCACTACTTCGCGCTTGAGAGCTTCAGGAGCAGGCTTTGCCGCTTCCGTGGCAGGCTTGGGAGCTTCTGCCTTCGGAGATTCGGCAGGCTTAGCATCCTCGGGCTTGCTGATCTGGATCGAAACCACCTTGTCTTTGCGCACGAGCGCGATTCCGAATTCAGTTTCGACGCGGAACATGGCATTCTCGTACCCAATGATGGTTCCTTCGATCTTCTGGCCGTTCTTGAGCAGGAGTTCGTCTGCACGTACAGGCGCGCACGCACCCAGAAGGGCGCCCGCGAGCCACAACGCAGCGGCGATGCGCGGCAATTTCATGGCAATTCGATCGAAGCTAATACTTGCGCAACACGCCCACCACGCGCCCTTGAATCTTCACGTTGCGAGCGGGCACTAAAATTGGATCCATCTGCGCGTTGGCAGGTTGCAGCCGCACCTTGCCGTTCGGCTCACGGAAGAAGCGCTTGAGCGTGGCGTCGGTTCCCTCGATCAGTGCCACCACGATGTCCCCGTTGTCAGTGGTCTGCACACCCTCCACCAGAATATAGTCGCCGTTACAAATGTGATCGTCAATCATGGAATCGCCCTTGACGCGGAGGACGAACAGGCTTCCGCGGCCCTGGGTGAAATCGCCGAAGGAAAAAGTCTCCGCGTGAGGAATCGCTTCCACGGGCTGCCCAGCGGCGATGCGGCCAAGCAGAGGGAATTCCATGTTGCCTAACACCTGCGAAGGAGTAAGCGCGGCGTGAGCGCTCACGGCTTGATGGTCATTGGCTTCCGCCGCGGGCTTGCGTCTTCCAAACGGCCGCACCGCAGTTTTGGCGAACGGCACGGAAGCAGGAATGGCCACCACTTCCACCGAGCGGCTTTGATTGTACGCGCGCCGGATGAAGCCCTTCTTCTCTAACGTCTGCATGTGCTTGTGGACGGTGGCGAGCGATGAGAGCTCAAGCCCCGCGCCAATCTCCTCGAAGCTCGGCGAGTAACCGTGGCGGTTGATGAATCCAACGAGGAAATCGAAGACCTGTTTTTGCCGGCGCGTCAATGCCATGAGCATTCCTCCGCTGGGACCGCTAACAATGTGGATATTTCAACTCTCCCCCAACCTGGGCGGGCCAACACGGGCTGCCGCAAAGCCTCCCTTAGGTGGTGCAAAGCAATTTTAGGCGAATAAAAGGCGAACGCGCAAGCAAAATAATTTTGTAGCCGGCGGGCGGAAGGGAGCCCTTAGATCAGGAAGTCGGCATGCCCATAGCGGGTAGCGCATCTATAACGGCATCGGGGTTGTCAACGGCATTTAGGGCACGCGAATCCGGTTCGAGCTGGGAGCGGGGTCAAGGGCGACCGGCGGAGCGGGTCGTTCATCGCAGACCCTTGAGGCCGCTCCCAGCTCGTGCACCATCGAGCCGGACGAAGCCCGACGTTTTTCCAGGGCTTCGTCCTAGCGGAT
>JASHSC010000149.1 GCA_030036915.1 Terriglobia bacterium | reverse complement strand
GAAACGTCGCGCCGGTTTCCCGCTTGCACATGGCCGCAAGCTCGCACGTGCCAACTTCTGTGGCGATGACGACATCGGGTGCGAATTCTCGAATGTAACGAAACAGCGGCCGGGCGCCGCGGCGATAGAGCCACCCGGGGCCGGTGGAATCCGATTGATGTTGCCGGCTTTCAATCCAACGCCACAGTCCGGGCCATAGTGTGAGGGGAATCAGATAAGAATTGTAATAGGCGCGGAACCAGGCGGTGCAGTGGGCGAGAGTGTCAATCACTTCCACGCGCGCGTCCGGACGAAGTGTTTTAAAAGCCGCTTGCAAGGCTCGGGCGGCGCGTTGATGCGCGGCGCCATGCGGCAATGACAGGATCAGGATGTGCGGCTCTACAGGCACAAATTGTCGGCGGCGCGGATGTCGAAGACCTCGGCTGCCAAGGGTATTCTGAGGTCATTCCCCTGCTGCGCGCAACTGACTTCGAAAGTCGGCCGACTTTTCATTCCATCGCTACTTTACAATCCTGGCTCAACCGCATAACATCCCCGTACCAGCCTATGGACCTGCTCATAATTGGTGTGGGAATGGGAATCGTGGGGGGCCTCGTTCCCAGTCCATTGCACATGATTGCCCTGTCGCAAGTGGCTCTGGGCCACTGGGCGCGTGCCTTAAGGGTTCTGATTGGCGCGCCCCTCTTGATAGACGGTTGTCTGCTTCTGGTAACGCTCTTCTTCTATCGCTTCATTCCCCCGGGAATTGCCCATTACGTCGCATATTTCGGGGGAGTGGCCCTGATCGGTTTTGCAACCTATTCACTTTGGGAATTGTGCGCCAAGACACATCACGAGATGTCGGAATCTGCGGCGCTGAACTATGCAAGTCTGTCGGTTGCCTTATTTGCGGAAGTAGCTTCTCCGGGAACCTGGGTTTATTGGATTACCGTGGCCGGACCCCTCCTCGCCGAGGGCCGTCAAAAGGGCTACGCGCGCGTTGTGCCGTTTTTCGTGGGCGGCATTGTGGGGTTTTACGGCGCGGCTTTATTCACATTAAGTCTGCTAGTCTGGGGGGCTGGTCTTCACAAGCGGTTCAAGCAGCACCTCTTCCTCGCGGCCAACTTGCTTCTTCTTCTCATGGGAATTTCCTATTTGGTGCGCGCCTACGTTACCAAGTAGCATCGCAAACTTCGGCGGAACAAGGCGCGACACTCTACCCCGTCCTTTCAACCTCGGCGCGCGTCGTATGGAAAATCGCAAGAGCAGAGGGTGGGGGCAAAAAACTACAAATGTGGCGGGGAAACGAAGACGCGCATGCCCTGTTCGAGAAGGGCCTGGAGGTCCAGCGCGAGGATTTGCGCCTGTTCGGGCGACTGGCAGGCCAGGAGGGTGCGAAAGGCGAGCAATGTTTCTTTGGCGATCAAATCAAAATCGTGGAAATAGAAATCCAGCCGGGCCCACAGTTCGTCCGAAGAATCAAGAGTTAGCATTCCCTCGGTGCAAGCCCGTTTGAACTCCTTGCTCAAAACGCCCGTGGTGCGGAATAACAGGCGCAATCTAAGCGCAAACCGGGGTTTGGAGGTGAAGTAGACTTGGTCAAGAAATTCATAAAGCCCGGCATGATCTCTTGCAACGCGTGATTTGAAGTGAGCCACGGCTACTTTTCGGACGGGCACGATGACATTAGTGCCGGGCAAATATCGTGTGAGGACGCCGAGGAGTCCGACGACGAGATCTCGCAGGCGTTCCCACTCGCCACGCGCGAGTCGCACCGCGTTCCAGGCCATTTCGTGCCGGTTGGCTTCACGCTCTCCAAAGGCCTCATTCAAGGTAATGCCCAGAATTGCGGTGTGGGTCTCAATCGCCTGAGCTAGAGGGTTGTAAACGGCGCGCAATTCCCCGCGGAGGGAAGCTGCTGCCCTTCCCATTGGCTTACCCGTGGTTCCCATCTGAAGAAGATTCCACAAAAGCACCGCCACGGACGCCAGGACCAGACCGCCAATGAGCCAATGCATTCCTTTACTATAGGGAAGTGCCCAACCTACTTCAAGTTGGATTTAAAAGGATTTCCATCCTGCGAAATGACAAGGGGCGAAGCAGAACTACAGTGGTGGTTAGAATTTCGCGTCAAAGGACACTATTTCCGGCCGGGGCAATTGCTTCGGCAGCACAATTTCATGGTGTTCTTCGAAGGTGACGCAACCCCATTTCTTGACACTATTTTCTCCGGCCACCTATAATGCCGGTTTTACCCGTGCTTCAAAACTCACCATGGATTGCAGGTAATCTACGTGTCCGAAAATGAACTTTCCGATTTGATTCAGCAGCGCAGGAAAAAACTCCAAGCGGTTATCGAGCAGGGCAGGGAGCCGTATCCGCGCAAATTTGACGCGACGGCAACGGTTGCGCAGGTAATCGTGGATTACTCCGGGCTTTCAGCTGATGAGTTGGCCGCGCGCAAGGTTCAGGTGCGAGTCCCGGGTCGGGTAATGACCATGCGCCCGCATGGCAAGGCGGGATTTGCGCACCTAGCGGGAGGGGGCAAGCGCCTGCAAATCTACGTCCGGTTGGACGCCGTGGGGGAGCGTGATTTCGAACTCTACAAGCTGCTCGACCTGGGTGACCTGATCGGTGTGGAGGGATACCTGTTCCGCACACGAACCGGCGAGCTGACCATCCACGCCGAACGCCTGCAATTTCTCGCCAAGGCCGTCCTGCCGCTTCCGGAAAAATGGCATGGCCTCACGGATGTGGAAATTCGCTACCGGCAAAGATATCTCGACCTGATGGTGAACGACGAGGTCCGGACAATTTTCGAGCGCCGCGGCAAGCTGGTGCGGGCCATTCGCAATTTCCTCGAGTCCGAGGGTTTCTTGGAAGTGGAAACGCCCATGATGCAACCCCTGGCGGGCGGCGCCATGGCGCGGCCTTTCATCACCCATCACAATGCCCTGGACATCGATCTTTATTTGCGCATTGCACCGGAACTTTATCTGAAGCGCCTCATCGTGGGCGGGCTCGATCGTGTCTATGAAATCAACCGGAACTTCCGCAACGAAGGAATCTCCACGCAGCATAACCCTGAATTCACTATGCTGGAGTTCTACCAGGCCTACGCGGATTACCAGGACCTCATCGCGCTGACGGAGCGGTTGTTGCGAAAGGTGGCCGAAGAGGTATTGGGGACCGTCGAGTTTGATTACGACGGCCACCGCATTTCCTTTGCAAAATTTGAGCGACTGACCATGAAGGAAGGGGTATTGCGTTACTGGCCGGTGGAGGTAGAGGCGCTGACTTCTGCCCAATTGGACGATGCCCACGCCCTCGCCGATCGCGTTCCAGCACTCAATCCCTGGTTGACGCAGCGCGGAGTTGCGCCCATCAATCCGCAGGTTGTGCAGGACAAGCGATCGGGGGAACTCCTGGCGCTATTCTTCGAGTTGGTGGCGGAAGAGCACCTGATTCAACCCACCTTTGTAACGGATTATCCCCTGGAAGTTTCCCCGCTCTCCAAGCAGAAGCCCGAGGATCCGAATTTTGTCGAGCGGTTTGAGCTTTACATCGGCGGCATGGAAATCGCCAACGCCTTCAGTGAGCTGAACGATCCTGAAGAGCAGCGCAGTCGCTTCCAATACCAGCAGCAATTGCGCGAAAAGGGCGACCTGACGGCTCATGCCATCGACGAGGATTACATTCGTGCGCTGAGCTATGGAATGCCGCCCACGGGGGGCGAGGGCATCGGCATTGATCGCTTGACGATGTTGCTCACCAATTCGCGCTCCATCCGCGATGTGATTTTTTTTCCCTTGCTGCGCCCGGAAAAGCAGCATGGATAAACTGGTGAGCGTGGCTTGATTCAAAAATGGCCGGGAGCCGCGGAGGACGGCCCGAAGGCCTCGTATGCGGAGGGGAGATCCGGGTACACGCCGATCACTCTATTCAAGCGCGTGAGTTCGAACATTTGTTTTACTTTTCCGCCCGAGCTTACGATCAACAATTTCCCTCCTGCTTTGGACATAACTTTCGCGCAAGTTGCCACCATCCCTACTCCCGCACTGTCGATGAACGTGAGCCCGCGCAAATCGAGGACCATCTTCCGTGAGCCTTCTTCAATGCGCTGCTTGATTTCATGCTCAAAGTCCATTGGCCGGCTTCCCAGGTTCAGTTGGCCCGTCAAACTTGCCAGCGTAATGTCCGGCTCCACTTCCTGAAGTTCGAATTCAACCGCCATTTCGGCCAATCCCCCCTCCGGCCACTTTGCAGCCCGCGTGTTCGGGGCAAATGGCCATGGACCGGAATCTTAGGGACGGTGGGGCAAACTGTCAACTACCATGCCACGAAGCGCCGGAAAGCCTTTCTACTTGGCGCAATACCCTCACTCGTCGATAATCAGGGGAGATATGAATTTTGAACTTTTTATGGCTTTCCGTTACCTCCGGGCGAAGCGGCGCCAGGCGGCCATTTCGATTATCACCTTGATCTCGGTATTGGGTGTGATGGCGGGAGTGTGCGCGCTGGTGATCGCGCTGGCCATTAGCACGGGTTTTACGGAGGAACTGGAACAACATCTG
>JASHSC010000016.1 GCA_030036915.1 Terriglobia bacterium | reverse complement strand
GTCAGGTTTTCGAGCTTGCTGCTCACCACGTCCGGGTCGTGGGTAAAATCCTGGACGATGGAACTGGTGGAATCAAACGTTTCGAGAAAGATTTGCGTCTCAGATCGGGCGTTGGCCAGAATCATGTCCGCGAATTGCTGCGCCGCTTCCTTCTCGTAGGGCAGCTTGGGCCGGGCGCTGTTGCTGGTGTCGAGAATCAACCCGATGCGCAGCGGCGTGCGGGTTTCTCGTTCGAAATTCGTGATTTTCTGCTGCACGCCGTCCTCGAAGACCTTGACTTCATCAGCGGTCAGGTCGATCACCCTCTGGCCGCGCCTGGTTGAGGCGTCAACAGGAACGTTGACGAGTTCAACGGTGGCTCGAATGGTGGGGGTTTGCGCTTCCGCGGATGTAGACTGCTGGGCGCGAGCCCGGAGCGAAGCTGCAGCCACGGCGAAACAGGCCAGGGTGAGAACGGCAGAAACCGTCCGCCAATTTCCCGCGGATTTTTGAGTTTGCAATTTCATGAATGATGTCCTGTACATGCAAGCTTCCCCGCCCTAGCGAAACTATCGGCCATTTTTCGTCGACCCGCGTGCCCTGAATACCCATTTTACGCCAATTGCCGCCAGAGGCGCGGTATCTCACAGCATCAGATCCGGCCGGGTCTCTTTCAGACGCTCCATCACGGCCGAAAGCCGGGCGGGATAATTGGTGATCAGCCCGTCCACTCCCTCCAGAATTTTGCGTCGCATGTGCAGCGGATAGTTGACCGTCCACGGAAACACCTGCAGGCCCGCTCGGTGGGCGCGTCGAATGAGGCCGCGCGAAGCAATGGCCCAATGCGGCAGCAGCGCTTCAGCCTGGAGTTTCAGGGCCCGGCGAATGGGCATTAGTCGGCCCGAGAAATCCAGCCCCAAACGCGCATGTCCATTCAATTCTCGAACCTGTCGAAGCGTCGGCAAATCGAATGAAACCACGTGCACCCAGGGCCAGGCATCGGCGCGCGCGATTTCGTCCATTATTTTTGCCGCCGAGCCCTCGCGGTAATCCTTGATTTCGACAAACGCCCGGCAGCGCCTTGCCTTAGCCCAATGCAAAACTTCCGCGAGCAGCGGGATGCGCGCGCCTGCATAGCGCTCACGCGCGCGCAGCCGGTAACGGCGATTGAACCACGAGCCTGCGTCGAGCCGCCGCAGCACACTGACCCGATGCTCCCAAACCCAACCGCTGCCGGAAGTGGTGCGCAGCAGGTGCGGATCATGAATCACCACCGGGACGGAGTCGGAGGAAAGTTGAACGTCGAATTCGATTCCATCCATACCCTGGCGCCATGCCAGCTCAAATGACGCCAGCGTGTTCTCCGGAGCCTCGCCCGCCGCTCCCCGATGGCCAATTCTTAGTGGAGGCCAGGTGAGCGCGCTCGGCTCCCGACGGAGTACTCGACTGAGGATTGGTGGCAGGTTTGCCATCGTGCTAAGAACGAAACATAAGTGCTAAGAGATGAAATGTAAAATGCGTGGGCGACTCGTTTTATCTTTCACACCATACCTTTAACTTCTTCAGTCTTACCCCGTAGCTGTGGGCCGCATGCTCTGAAGGCAGCAAGCGATGCTTCGCGGCGCTCGTCACTCCACCCCAGCTCCTGCGCAAAAATTTCCGCTACGCGCGGCGCTGCTTCTTGCAACAAGCTTGCTGCCAGCCAGTTCAATCCCGACCGGCGCAGCAGAAAATCGGATACCTCCATCGCCATTTCGTGACGAATCGCGAACACAACCTCAGCGGCAAGCATCGGGGGCGTTCCCGCGAGCGACTGAGCCAGCTCCGGGCTCTTGCGAATTGGTTCCAGCACCTCGCCCCAACGGCTGCCGTAGGTGCGGATAATCCGTTCGGCAACGGGCGCGGGAATGCCGAATCTTTTGCCCGCTGCCTCGGTCGCCCCGCGAACAAAATCTTCAAGCGGCCCTGTGTTTCCACCCGGCAGTAGAGTGGTCCGGCTCACATGGGCGGGGGAAAATGTGGCGCCCAGGTGAGCAGCGATGCGGTTTACAAGGTTTTCAGCCAAGGCGCGCGCGGTGGTAAGCTTCCCGCCACAGATCGAGATGAAATTCCTGAGGCCAGGCTCCTCATGAAAGCGATATTCGCGGGTATTCTTTGAAGGACTTCGACCGGGTTCGATCGCAAGTGCGCGAAGGCCGGAAAAGCAGCCCAATACGTCGCTTATCGCAAACGGCTGGCGCAGGACGCGGTTTAGGGCAGCAAGCAGGTAATTAATGTCCTGGAGATCGGGCTGGACGCTCCCCGGGTCGCCTTCGTAATCCGAGTCGGTGGTCCCCAGCAGCGCGTAGCCGTGCCAAGGCAATATCAGAAAAACGCGCTCGCCTGGCCGGATGGCGGCGAACAGCGCGTGGTCCGGACTGACTGCTGGCACGATGATATGCGTCCCCTTTGTCAGGCGGATGGTTTTTGTCCCATCGAAACCTGGCAGAAGCTCTCGCACATGATCCACCCAGGGTCCCGTGGCATTCACCCAATAGCGGGCGCGTAGCTCGAGACGCTGTCCCGAAAGCCGATCCTCGATTTCCGCTGTGACGACATCCCGCCCGTCAGGTAAGGCTTGGAGCGCCAAAACTCTCGCGTAGTTCCCCACCACGGCGCCGCACTCGGCTGCGGACAGGATCATCTCGAGCGTCAAACGCGCGTCATCAGTCTCGGAGTCAAAGTAAACCGCGGCGGCACGCAGGCCCTGTGATTGCAGCCCCGGAATCAGCCGCAGTGCATCCGCGGGTTTCAACATGCGGTGGCGGTCCGTGGCCCCCAGGTTTCCCAGCAGATCGTAAATCGCGAGCCCTGTGCGAACCTTGAGCGGATAGTATGGGTCGCCGCGATAGATGGGCAGGACGAAAGGGAGGGGGCGCGCCAGGTGCGGCGCGAGGGCAAGCAACGTGCGCCGCTCGGCGCGCGATTCGTGCACCAGCTTGAAATCGAATTGCTCGAGATAGCGCAGCCCGCCGTGGATGAGCTTCGAGGAGCGGCCGGAAGTGCCGCCGGCAAAATCCCCGGCATCCACCAGCGCCACCTTCAATCCGCGCAGCGCCGCTTCCCGAGCCGTCGCCGCCCCGTTGATTCCGCCACCGATGATGGCGACATCAAAAATCTGCCCGGCAAATGCGCTCAGGTTTCTCAGCACGACAACATGCCCTCGCCGCAAGGTTAACATATCTGGGGAAGTCGGCGAATCGGGGCTGGCGCAGACGCCCAGAGTTGGAGTCTGCGATCATGAAGGGACTTCAATCTTGGAATGTCAGACGCAGAGATTGAAACGCATCTTTGCGCCAGCCGGTCGCAACGAATTGCCATTTTCAAAAGCCCCCGAAGGCGAGCGACGGCGGCGATTTTCGTGTATCATCGCCTGCCATGCGAATCATGAGGAATTGGATTCTTGCGATGTTGCTGGCGGCCACAGCCGCGATCGGGCAGCAAACCCACAATCAATACGAGCCGCCTAACGCTCCGGGCGCTGGCCAGAGGCTGCTCACGCAATTTGCGGGCGAATGGGACGTGGTCAAGACGTTCTTTCCGAGGAACGGGAAGCCGATTGTAACGAAAGGCGCGTGCAAACAGTACATGATCCAGGACGGGAAGTTTCTGCAGTCGGATTTCACCTTCTTCAACGAGGACGGAACCAAGACCACTGGCACCGGAATCTCCGGCTTCGATTCCAAAACCAATCGCTTCACCACCGTGTGGTACGACTCGCGGCAGACCACGATGTCCATTCGCCAAAGCGACGGCACGTTCGACGGCAAGAACATCGTTCTGTGGACCACGCCCCTCGATACCGAGCATCCCGGCCGCAAGACCGTGGCCCGAGCCCACCTTGAGGAAGACGGCCGAGTTCTCCTCCATCGCCATTACGTGATCGATGACAACGGAGACGAGCGGATGATCTTCGAGCTGCGGATGACGCGGAAGTAGCCGCAAACGTGTTGACGCGAGCCTATGCCGGGCGTAGGATTCCATGCCAAAGGCGCGGGGAAATTCCGCAGGGCGGCCTCCTTGTTTCACTGTTTGCCTTTCGAGCCCGTTCTCGTTGTAATCCACCTGACGAAAGGAATCCTCGATGAAATCGATTCGCGCACGTTTGCCGTTGGTATTACTCGTGCTGCTGATTTTAGGCCTGGCGTCCGCGCTCGCCCAATCGGGCGACATCACCCTGATGGTTGACGCCTCCAAGGCGCCGGAGAAGATCGTTCACACGCGCATGTCCATCGCGGTGAAGCCCGGACCCGCGACGCTTTACTACCCCAAATGGATTCCCGGCGAGCATGAGCCCTCGGGCCCGGTGGGCAACGTGGTGGATCTGAGATTTTCGGCCGACGGCAAGACCATTCCCTGGAGGCGCGATCTGCTGGACGTTTTTACTTTTCACCTTGACGTTCCAACCGGGGCAAGCGATCTCGAAGTTTCCTTTGATTACATCGAGCCGAGCAGTGGAATGTTCAGCGGAGGCGGCTCCGCCACGGACAAGCTGGTGATCATGAGCTGGAACCAGAACCTGTTTTATCCCGCGTGGACGCGGGCGGAAGATATGATTCTCAAGCCCACGCTGCGGCTGCCCTCCGGCTGGAAATACGGAACTCCCTTGCCGGTGGAGAGCGAATCCGGCAACGAGATCACTTTCAAACCCGTTTCGCTCGACCGCCTGGTGGATTCGCCCGTTCTTGCCGGCGAGTTCTACCGCGCAATCGACATCACGCCGCCGGGCGAGCCCATCCATCATGAACTCGATTTGGCGGCGGACAGCGCCGCAGCCATTGATGTTTCACCGGATGTGCAAAAAGGCATGACCAACATGGTGGCCGAATCCGGCAAGATCTTCGGCACGCGCCACTACCGCGATTATCATTTTCTGCTCACGTTGAGTGATCACGTGGCGCACTTCGGGCTTGAACACAATGAGTGCGATGACAGCCGCATTGGCGAACGCAGCCTGCTGACGCCTGAAGGCCGTCGCAGCGTGGCGGGGCTTCTCGGGCATGAGTTCGTTCACTCCTGGAACGGGAAATTCCGCCGCCCTGCCGATCTCGCCGTGCCCTACTACGAAGTTCCCATGAAGACCGACCTGCTGTGGGTTTACGAGGGGCTTACATCCTACCTCGGCCCGCTCCTCGCAGCGCGCAGCGGCATGTGGACCGCCGAGCAATACCGCGAGGACCTCGCCGATACCGCCGCGGATATGGGTCCGGGGCGCCCGGGGCGCACCTGGCGGCCGCTTCAGGATACCGCTGACGCGGTGGCCGGCGGATCATCCTACGAGCGCGGCGGTTGGCAGGATTGGCGTCGCGGGGTCGATTTCTACCCCGAGGGCGACTTGATCTGGCTCGAAGTCGCCACCATCATTCATGACCAGACGCACGGCGCAAAATCCTTCGAGGATTTCTGCCATGCGTTCTACGGCGGGCCGAATCACGGTCCGGAGGTGAAGCCCTACACGTTTGATGAGCTGGTCGCAGCCTTGAAGGCGGTGGCGCCCTACGATTGGGCGGGTTACTTCCACGAGCGCTTAACGTCACTTTCTCCCGACGCGCCCATCGGCGGCATCGAAAGGGGCGGCTGGAAGTTCGAGATGTCCGACCACCCGCCGGAACCTCGCCGTGGCGGAGGAGGGGGTGGCGGCGGGCGTTTCGGCGGCGGCGCGGACTTGGTTTATTCCATCGGCCTGCGATTGAGTCAGGATGGGACGGTGCAGGAATCGTTGGTGGGCGGCGCGTCATACCAGGCAGGAATCGTGCCCGGCATGCGCGTGATGGCCATTAATGACCGAGCATACACTGCGGACCTGCTTCACGATGCCATCAAAGCAGCCACCCAGAATGACCAGCCCATTCTCTTTCTGGTCTTGAACGACGACTATTACAAAACGGTGCCAGTGAATTATCACGGTGGTGAAAAGTTCCCCCGCCTAGTGCGCGATGACACTAAGCCCAACCTGCTGGACGAAATTGCCAAACCGCTGCCGGCGAAAGAGTGAAGCGGTGAGTCGGCAGGAATTATCCTCAGGGATTACCCACAGGGGTTAAAGGTGGGGAGGTTTGCTGCCGATTTAACCTGAAGGTGGGGAAGGAGTGCCTCTATGAACAACGAGCTGCTGGAGGCAATTAGGCTGGCAAACCGGGAGTTCCAGGAGTTTATCGAGCAGGTCGCGAAAAAAGACGAGAAAGAGGTGGAACCGCGCGGCGACATCTGCCGGCTGGCCAAAGTTGACCTTCGGCTGAGGACAGTTGCCAGGTTCCTTTCTGCCGGGTTCGCGCCCTCTCAAGCCCCTGAGGCCGAGTTCGAAGTCCGGAAATACCGGAAGAACTTGAAGACACTACGTGGGGTGATGGAAACCCTCCAGTCTTCGCTGTTGGTGGAGAAGGCGCGCCTTGGAAACGTGCGGGCCAACATGCAAGCCGCATGCGCCTGGGCCACTTCACTTCGGGAAATCTCCTGAAGGCGCAATTCTCCTGAAGGCCGGGAAGCGCTCCAGGACGTCGGTTCGAATACATTCTCACCGCAAAGTTAGTAATTAGTCGGCAGGTAGTCGAATAAATCCAATTGCGAAATATTGGCGCCGGCATCCAGGAGGGCTTGCTGAGTGGTTTGAGCCTGGGTGATGTTGGAGATTGTCTGCGCCATATTGGCGTCCAGCATGTTGCTCTGGGTCTCGGTCAATTGGGTTTGTTGCTGGGTCAGAAAGGTTTGGGCGCTTTGTAGCCGGTCCACGGAGTTTCCATAAAAGGTCTGCTGCTGGCTGACGTAGTTCAAAGCTGATTGGACTTCGGCCGTAGCGCCCGAAATGTTGCCGTTGGTGGTCAGAGCGTTGTAGAGATCCTGAAGAGATTGGAAAACGTTGTTGGTGGAGTTGCTGAAGATCTGGCTTCCGGGCAGATTCGTCGGCATCGCCTGGCCCTGCGAAATTTCCACGCTGTTGGTGTTGTCATTCCCATTGTAGGTGATACCGGAACTCGAGGTGGAGTCGGCCACATAGGGCTGCGTACTCGTAGCGGTGCCGGCGAAAAGGTATTCACCGTTGTAGGATGTGTTCGCCAGGCCCATGATTTCCTGCTGGATGCCCTGGATTTGCTGCGCCAGGGCTTGCAGGTTGGAGGAATTGAGCGTTCCACCTGCTCCCTCCACGCCCACGGATTGCGCCGTGGTCAGGGCTTCGACCACCGAGCTCAACGCCGAGTCCGCAACGTTCATGGAGCCGGTCAAAGTGGAGATGTTCTGAAGGTATTGGGTGTCGGCATCATTCTGGAACCGCAGAGTGACCAGCGAAGCCGCCGCGGAAGGGTTATCGGAAAGCTCGTTCAGCTTCTGCCCCGTAGCGATTTGCTGCAGCGCTTGATCGTCGGTTTGCATGTTCTGCTGCAACCCGTTCAGGATCACGCTGTAGACATCAGGACTGACGCGTATGCCCATAAGTTTTAGCTCGGCGTAAACATGTCGATCGTGTCGCTGGTAAGCTCATCGACCACGGAGATGACACGCGCTGAGGCCTCGTAGGCGCGCTGGTACATCACCAGATTGGTCGCTTCCTCATCCAGCGAGACTCCGGAAACTGCGGACTGCTGGTTACTCAGTTGCTGCAAGACCAGGCTCACCGCCTCCTGCTGGGAGGTGGCGTTGGAAACGTCGTTGCCCACCTGGTCGATCAAGTTGGAG
>JASHSC010000148.1 GCA_030036915.1 Terriglobia bacterium | reverse complement strand
ATGGTTGTAGGAAGGCATGCAGACGCTAACCAGCGGAGACTTTGCCATCTCGTGATTCATGTTTCTGGATAAGCCGGTTCCGGCCACGAAGCGTTCCCAAGCGCCTGCCGGAGTTCACGAACGCCGCCGGACTTTTCCGGCGCCAATGCGAAGCAATGCGCCCATGAAATCCGCGTCCCCCAGCCACCGCGGAGAGTACCCCAGCTCCCGAATCGTTGCCAACAGGAGCCGGGCACTTCCAAATTCCTTCAAATATCGCGCCAGATCTTTTAAATCATGGCGGAGTGAGGGGTCACAACGAAACGCCGCCTCCACCGCCCCGGGCACCACCTCTTTATCCCTTGCGAGCAGATGCAACGACGCTCGCTTCAATTCCAGGAGTGCTCTGATGCGGGGAGAAAAGAATTGCCCGTCGGCTCCCTCCGCCTTTCGACACAGCGTGGTGAAAACTTCAAGGCTCCACCGATAATCCTGGAGGACACGCTCGGGAGTCTCATGCTGGGGCAGGCTGATGGAAGTGTTGGAATGGTGATTTCGGTGTGCTCCCAGCGCCTCCGGCAAAAAGGCGCCCGGAAATCTGTCCGCAAGTCGAATCACATGTTCCCATTCGCTCCGCACCATCCCGGGCTCGAACGGACCCACCTGCTTCAGGCAATCCATACGAATCATCGCGAGCGCGATGGTGGGATGAAGGATCAGATCTTCGATCAGGTCAGGAACGGACGAAAGGTCATATCCATATTGCCCAGGCAGACGGTGCCCGTCCTCATCAACAAAATCGGAAACGCCGTAGATCCAGGCGATGTCCGAATGCTTCTCCATGAAGGTTACCTGGCGTTCAATCCGGTCCGGATAAGAAACATCGTCCGAATCTTCCGGGCACCAGTAGCTTCCCCGAGCCTCGCGAATTGCCAGGTTCCTGGTCACTGACACACCGAGATTTTGCCGCCCGGGATGGGTGTACACGCGCATCATTCCGGCGTGCTTCGCGGCATAATTGTTCAAAATGTCCAGGCTGTTGTCCGTGGAACCATCGTCCACGACTACGACTTCGAAATCGCGGAAGGTCTGCGCAAAAATTGCATCAAGGGTGGCGGGCAAAAAGCGCGCATGGTTATAGGAGGGAATGCAAACGCTGACTAACGGCGTGCGTGACATTGACGCGTGCGATCTCCTCGTGAGCGGTCACCCCCTTCGTGCAGGGTCGCCCGAATCTGCTTCATCAGATTCTATCCAGCCTGCACGTTAGAGTAACGCTTTTCAGGAGGAAATGTAATTCGAGCGGCTCGATGAGTGTCCAGTCAGTTTCGCAAAGCTCATCATGATTCTCATTCAGAAAGTAAGCAGGCGACGGTTGAAGGAGATTGCTGATTTGGTAAGTTTTCGCACCAATGAATGGACCTTGAATTGCGGGGAATCAAGGGCCGGCTGCCGTGGTATCCGCCGGAAAACTCGGAAAAAGTGCGCGAAATCCCCCAAGGGAGGGTTTGCGGCATTTCGTGGTACCATCCTTGCCAGGAAGCTTTCATGGTGGAAAATCAGGAAGAACACCCATGTTAGCGATGCTTGGGGAGCGCCTCGAACGCTGGAAGTCCAGTTCCAGAAAGTGGGATGTCGGCTACATATGGCATGGATTTAAGGGAATCGTGTCCACGATCCTTCAAGATCGTCGATACGCACGGAACCGCGGGAAACTCTTGACTCCGGTCATCGAAGCTGAATATGTCGAATTGCTCTTCGACCCGGATTTCAAGAGCTCAGTAGCGCAGGTGATGGGGCGCACGTGTCTGGACGTGGCCCGGCTGGCCAACCTTTGGAACCTGGTGCGGCTTTGCGGACGCGGAATTTTCATGGAGGTAGGCACTTTCCAGGGTGGAACCGCACTCCACATCTGCAACGCCATCGGGCGCAGGGATGCTCCCTTTTACTGCTTCGACCCTTTTGAAAAGGGCGGTTTTGAGAACATGACGGATCTCGACCAGGCCTTTAAACCCAACGATTACACCAGCACGCGATACCAATCGGTTGTTGACCTGCTCACAGCGAGGCCCAATGCGAGAGTGATTCAAGGCTTTTTCCCCGCTGCCGCCGGCGGCCTGGACCTGCGCGACATTGCCTTCTGCCACCTCGACGTGGACACTTACAACGCAACGCGGCAAAGTCTTGAATATCTGGCGTCCCGATTGGCGCCGCGCGGCCTGATTGTGGTGGATGACTTCGGGCATCGCGAGACGCCGGGAGTCAACAAGGCAGTCGGCGAATTTCTCGCGGCGAACCCTACGTTCCTGATGATCCCGATGTTCCCGGTTCAAGCGCTGCTGGTTCCCAAACCACTCTGGTGACGGTAAGAATGCAAATTTCCCGGGCACAGACCGCCAACGTCCAGAGGGCCTCTGAGCCCGCGTCAATGCTTCCGCATGGGCGCGCGAGCGTAGATGCGGATTATTCCGTCGAGCAAATTACTACCGAACAGGAACTCGACAATGTTCGCGAAGCCTGGAATCGGCTGAGTGAAAATGCCGAATCGCCAAACGTCTTCATGACCTATGACTGGTTCCGCGCCTGGGGCCGGCGACACGCTAAGGAGGAACCCGACGCGCGGCGGCGTCTCAACGTGCTGGTGGTAAAGAAGCGCGGTGCCATCGTGGGAATCTCCCCACTGGTCAGCCGGAAGGTCTCGCGCTGGGGGTTCAGCCTCAGAAAAATCCAGTTCACCGGCCCTGCCGCGGATTACAACGAGTTGGTTCTGGGCACTGATCCCTCGGGCCAGAGCCGCGCCATCATAAACTTCCTCGCGGAATCGCGGGACGCATGGGATCTGGTCGATTTGAGAGATTTACGTGCCACGAGGGAATCCATTTCGCTGGTCGAAGCGGCGCTATCACAAAGCAAGCTTCATTTTCGCATTCAACCCGAGAAGGGCGCCTATCCCTTCCTGGTGATTGATGCGCCATGGCAGGAATTGATCAAACGGTTTTCGCCATCGGTCCGCCACCGGCTCTGCAATCAGCAAAACCGCCTCGATCGAATGCGCGCGGAGGGCTTGCGCGTGCGGATCATCGAAAATCCCCATCGGGAGGAAGGCCTGGTTGAGAAATTAGCTGCCTTGGAAGCCCAGAAGCGCGTGCATGGTACAGCTCCATTACCCATTATTGCCCGGAATCCCGAAGTATTTCAGTCGTTGTTCGACGGGCTTGGGCCAAAAGGGTATCTTTATGTCGCCCTCATGGAATGGCGCGAACGGCCAATTGCCTGGCGCCTTGGTTTCCGCTGCGGAAGCAAACTCTGGGGCTACGTCACCGCCTTCGACCGCGCCTTCGCACGCCTCTCCCCGGGCACGATGTTGATTCCCGCTGTAATCGACTACGGATACCAGCACGGGCACGATGAGTACGACCTCCTGCGCGGCGAAGAAGCCTACAAAATGCGCTGGGCCACGAGTTTCCACCAGACGTTTCAAATTCAGATTTGGAACCAACGCTGGAAATCGCGCGCGCGGGCGGGAATCTATCTGGACTTGAAGGAGGCGGTCTATCGCCGGATGGGCAAGGGAGAGTAATCAACGCATGAACCCCGCAACATCCGGCGGCGGGTTTGGGATACATCAGAAGGAGCAGGCTTTTGGCTGACCAGAACGAATTGAACGGCAACCTGCGGTCTTACGCCACTCCCCAGGCGGTCGAGGAATGCTCCATCTACAGGTTGCATCCGGAGGAGAAATATCTGTTTGGAAAATATTACAAGGAAGGCGACCGAATTCTGGACTTTGCCTGCGGAATGGGGAGGACCACTCTGATCCTGCATGAAATGGGTCTGTGCGTGAAAGGTGTCGATGCCTCGGAAAACCTCATCAATACTGCGAAAAGGCGGTTTCCATATCTTAACCTGAGCGTCGGAAGATTTGAACGCATCGAGGAGTCGGATTCTGCATATTCTCATGTGTTGATCACCGGAAACAGCCTTGACTTGGCGTTTTCAGAGTCACAACGCGAGACGGCGCTCCATGAATGTTTCCGGGTTCTGAAAGCCGAAGGGACTTTCATATTTTCTTCGCATAACCTCAAGGCGCTGCTGCCCTGGTCGCCCCGATATTGGAGAGAGGCCCCGCTCTGGAAACTCCGGAACATGCTGAAGGGCCTTCGGGCCTCGGCACGTGTATCTGAAGCGGGTTTGCGCGGTATTTTTTCCTCCCCCGAGTTTGTAGTCCAACAAACTCAGCGGGTCGGTTTCAAGTTTCTGGAAATGATCGGACCAAAGATGTCTTCGAATATCCGGTCGAATAGATTTTTTTCAACGAGTATTTATTACGCTTTTCGAAAGACGGCTTCCTGAATCACGGGAAGTTCGGCCCTGCATAATTATGAGCACGAACCCGAAAATCTCCGTGGTGATCGCGACGCACAATCGCCGCGAATCCCTTCTGCGCACTTTGCAGACCCTCTTCAGCCAGGACGTTGCGCCTGAGATCTACGACATTGTCGTTGTGGTGGATGGATCGACGGACGGCACGGCCAAGGCGCTGCGGGAATTGCATCCGCCCTGCGTTTTGCGCGTGCTGGAACGTCCGCAAGGCGGGATTTCAAGAGCGCGCAACGACGGCATTCGCGCTGCCGCGGGCGAAATTATTCTCATCCTTGATGACGATTTGCTGTGCGCCCCCGATTTGATACGGCAGCATCTCGCTGCGCATGAGAGCGCGGAGCCTCAGGTGATCGTCGGGGCGTTTCCGATCTCGCCCGAGAGCCCCCGGACGCTGGCTGCCGAGTGTTACAGGCAAAACGCCAGGAATTGGGAGACGCGCTATGCCCGTGACTCGCGCCTTCACTGGCCTTACGACGCCGCGGTGGAACCCAACACTTCCCTTCACAAGACCGTCCTCGATAAGTTCGGCGGATTCGACGAATCGATTCCCTACCAGAGGGAGGATTCTGAAATCGGAATGAGGTTGTGGTTGAAAGGCGTCCCCTTTCGCTATCTTCCCATGGCCGTCGCGCGCCATGTGGTGACAAAGAGGACGCGCGACATGATTTCTCGCGACGCCAAGCTTTATGGGAAGCACGATCTGTTGTTGGCGCGTAAGCTCCCTGAGTACCGCCCCTTCAGCGTTCCGGCGCGAATCGCGCAGGGATCATGGTCAATGCGCGCCGCGCGCCGGATCCTCGGCGCACTTCCCTTTTCCCCCGCCGGCCTCTTCTCCGCGTTGCTTTGGCCGCTCGAAAAGCTGCAAGGC
>JASHSC010000015.1 GCA_030036915.1 Terriglobia bacterium | reverse complement strand
TGCTCGGAATGGACCGGAGTGCCGCTGGCTCTGTTGCTCAAGGAGGTCGGCGTGCAGAAAGGGGCTTCCTGGGTAGTCGCGGAAGGGTCGGAGGAGGTTAAGGGCGCAGGAAGCTTCCGGATTGCAAAGGCTATGGACGACTGCATCGTGGCCTACGGCCAAAATGGCGAGCCGATACGTCCTCAGCAAGGTTATCCGGTACGCCTCATAGTTCCAGGATATGAAGGAATTTACAACACGAAGTGGCTGAGGCGAATCAAGGCGGTGGACCGGTTCTACATGACGTACAACGACTACGGGCACATTCAAAATGACCCTAAGGCCGCCGCGTTGAGCTGGCAGTGGGGACCGAAATCGGTGATCACCTTTCCTTCCGGCGGACAGAATCTGCCCGGGCCCGGGTTCTACGAGATCAGTGGATTGGCCTGGTCCGGCGGCGGTGCCATTCGCAAGGTAGAAGTATCCTGCGACGGTGGCCAGACTTGGATGGACGCTGAGCTCCGCGGCGAGGCGCATCGAATGGCGCACGTCCGTTTCGGTATGGACTGGAAGTGGACTGGAGGGGAGTGCGTACTCATGTCGCGCTGCATCGACGAAATAGGCCAGGTTCAGCCGTCGACGGTCGACTTCGCCAAATTCTTTAACAAGCCCCCAGACTATTACAAGGGGCGCCATGTGCCAGGCCTCGACAATGTCATTCAACCATGGAGGGTGGCGAGTGACGGAAGCGTCCACAATGCGATTTAGGCTTCTCCTGACGGTGATGATCCTGGGGGCTTTCCGCACCGGGTGGGCACAGTCGCCCACCTATGGTTTGGGAAAAACCCCGAGCGCAGAAGAAATCCGCGCCTGGGATATTTCGATCGGTCCGGAGGGAAAGGAACTCCCGCCCGGGCACGGAACCGCCAAGGAAGGCGCACAGCTCTTTGCTCAGAAGTGCTCAATGTGCCACGGGGCAAATGGGGAGGGTAACGGCGGCTCAGCTCCTACCTTGATAAAGAACGAAGGCAAACCCGTGATCAGTTCGCCTGGCAATCAACCGGGACCGCTGATGGCGACCCACGCCCCATACGCGACCACGATATGGGACTACATCAACCGCGGCATGCCTTTCGGACAAGAGGGCTCGCTGAAGCCTGATGAGGTATACGCTCTGACGGCCTTTCTGCTCTACAAGGGCGGCGTCATCCAGGAGGGCGACGTCATGGACGCTCAGAGTCTGCCGAAGGTCAAAATGCCGAATCGTGATGGGTATGCTCCCCTGCCGGAGTACAAGCGAGGGGCGCCAAGGATATTTGCAAACAAGCCTGGTCAGTAGGAGCAGATACCCCAATTCTTCTGCTTCGCAGACATTCCCCGCACGCACCCACTGATCTAACGCTGCAGGATGGTGGATGGCGGGAAGGTCCAACCACAGAGTTCCAACTACGTATGGTCAAAAAGCTCATCCTTCCATTTCTCTGATGCCGAAAGACGTTCCATTCTGGGTTCGCCGCTTCTATTTCGGCGCGACCCCAGAGCCTCGAGAAGATCGACAGCCTGTTCGACCATGGCGTCGAGCCGTCAGTTGGGTCCGCAAAGGCTGTCGGCGAATTCATGTAAGTCATAATTTTCCCCAGAGGACCGAGCTACGCGGGCGCGAAGCGGGACCAGATTCTGGTGGGTTGCGTGAAATTCCCACAGCTTGGGGTTCCCTACTACTGACCCGTTCTCTACAGGAGGTGATACCGGAACTACAGGAGCGCCGCGGAAGTCCACAACAATCAAACACTTCGAGATTGACATGGCACCAAGAATAACGTGCAAGGGCACCTCAGCCAAGCTGGCCACTTCATCGGGATCCTGCAGCCCACTTATAAGGAACGCACGAACGTCTCACAATTGCTGGTCCATGGTAATAAGACTCCGGTACGCCTGACTTCGTATTTCTCGATCGGGCGTTGACTTTGCGACATTCTCCAGCCATTGAAGATCTTGATCTTATAGCTAAGGATAGACTTTCTACAAAAAAAGGTACTTTCACAGTAGATAGACTTTCAAATCTGAAGTACCTTTTTGACGTGACACCGCAGGTGACGGTGGTCACATGCGAGTGGTATGCCCATTGGAGCAAAATGGCACGAACGTTCTCCGGCTGGGGCTTCCCGCTTTACTAATCGCCGAATGTAATCGGCAACGCTACTGCGCGGACACCGGGTCGCGTGGGGGCGCACTGCAGTCAAGAATCACATGGCCACAAAGTTAAGCTGAAATGTTTGATGATTCCTCCATCGACTAACGCATCCTCTGGATGGTGTCCTTAGAGGATTCAGATTCGCTGAACCACGGGTGGAAAGGGGGCCCGCCTTGAAAGAGCTTGAAACTGTGGGCGGAAGGGTGGTCGAATCACCGATTGGTACGCTAACGGGGCCCGCTCTCTCAATTGGCACGAGAACAAGCGAGCTCCGGACGCCAGCCTTGCTGGTAGATCTCGACGCCTTGGACCATAACCTTCGCCAGATGGCGTCCTTTTTTCGAGACAAGCCAACAAAGCTACGTCCACATTTCAAGGGACATCAAAGCCTTTTTCTAGCTTGCAAACAAGTACAAATGGGTGCTATCGGAATCTCCTGCGCACGTCTGAAGCACGCCGCGGCACTTGTCCAGCAAGGAATCGACAACATCCTTGTCGCCAATGAGATTGCCGGAAGAAGCGCTAACAGTATGATTGAAGACTTTGTAGAACTGTCGCACAAAGCTCCAGTGGTTGTAGCAGTGGACAACCCCAAGGTTGTTGCCGACATGGCGATAACTGCAAAAGGAAGGGCGCATGAACTTAACGTGGTCGTAGATTTGGACGTAAGGTTGGGCCGCTGTGGTATCCGCCCCGGAGAGGCAGCCCTCGCTCTCACTAAATTGGTTATAGCGAAGGGATTAAAATTCCGCGGACTAATGGGGTACGAAGGGCATATTCCACATCCCGCCGGTCCTGAGAAAGAGCGAATTGTCCATAACGCTCTCAAACAGTTGGTTGATACGAAGACCCTGATCGAAAGCGAAGGAATTCCCGTTGAAATAATGAGTTGCGGTGGCACGAGCGACTACTCCATTTCGGGAGTTTTTCCCGGGGTTACCGAAATCCAAGCCGGCTCTTACTTGCTGATGGATACCTGGTACGTAGCGTTCGCGCCGGAATTCACACCGACCCTGACGGTGCTCGCTACAGTGATCAGCAAAACTTCCAACGAGAGAATTGTGGTTGATGCGGGCTCCAAAACCATGAGTGGTGGCAATGGGCCGCCGTCAGTGAAAGGAATTCCAGGGTTGCAAGTGAAAACCATGTATGTTGAGCACAGCCTCCTAGAAATCGTTGATCCATCAGTCAGGATTGAGGTCGGGGACAAAATTGAAATTTGGGTGCGCTGTCTCGATCCAACCCTAAGTCTTCACTCTCATATGTATGGGATCAGACTCGGCGAAGTCGAAACGGTGTTGCAGATTGAACGCTGAACACCTCTGGGTAACACCTTTCATTTGCCGGATTCGCTCGCGTATCCAGCCGGATACCCAAAACCGAGGAACTATCGAGTTGAAGCGATTCGATCCCTCCTGCGGCCGAGGCGGGGATTATGACTAATAATGAAGGGACCGGGGATTTCATTTCTGCGGAAGAGTTTGACCGTCTTTTCCGGAAAGTCTGTAATTGGGGACGATGGGGGCCTGACGATAACCGAGGAACACTGAATTATCTAACGCCCGAACTCGTGCGCACGGCAGCCACGCTGGTGCGCACGGGGCGCACAGTTTCATTATCCCTGCCCGTTAACACGGTCGCTGGCCCCGATAATCCGCACCCTTCCGTGCACCACATGGTGAAAACGTACGACCTTCCGCTTGGAACTCGCGGCGAGCCGCAATTTGTAGGTGATTATATTGGAACGGAAATTCATGGGGACAGCAGAACTCACATTGATGCGCTTTGTCACGTGGCTTACCGGGGACGGATCTACAACGACCGACCCACCAGCATCGTGACCTCACGCGGTGCCAAGCTGCAGGATATTACTTCCTACGTGGATGGCATTGTGGGTCGAGGCGTACTGCTTGATCTCCCTCGTCTTCATGGGGTG
>JASHSC010000147.1 GCA_030036915.1 Terriglobia bacterium | reverse complement strand
GCGGGAAACCTGACGACGGCAGGCGCAATCGATTTGGAACTCGCTCCCGGCGCGCGGGGGTTCGTCACGATTTTTCTGACCGCGCTTGACGATCAGCCGCTCACCCTGTCGCACCGCATGCTCCTCTCGCTTCCCGGTTACACCTACGGCACGCAGCCGGGGAGCGACCCTCCGCGCCCGCAGAAACTGATTCACTTTGATTCGGAGGAAGATTGGTGGACGCTTGAACCCGTTCCCGGTGCTTCCGGGAAACAGCTTGAAATGGGCATGGCCGCCGTTCCACCCGCGTGGCTCGAGCGTGTGGAGTGCTTTCTCACGCTGCGCACGCACGTCCGCAACCTGCGAATTTTTCCTCTCGATGGCAGCGGCAACCGCCTGCCGCCCCTCGGCCCTGCCGACGTCCAGAAAATCAAGGGTGGATTGAAGATTCACCTTCACGCCAGCGGGCAGCCCAAGTCGCCCTGGTTTGAATTCGCCGCTTCATGAAACGTTGCCGGCGAGGTACAATCGCAATTCCCCATGCGTGCCATTCGCTTTGAACAGCCCGGAAGGTTGAACCTGGTCGAGGTCGCCGATCCCACGCCCGAGCCCGGCTGGGCGAGGATTCGCATCAAAGCCGCGGCGATTTGCATGACGGATTTCGAATTGCTGCGCGGGCGGCACGCGGTGGATTATCCGCTGACTCCGGGACACGAGTACTGCGGCGTTGTGGACAAGGTCGGCTCACCGTCGGATGAAAAATGGCTTGGTCAGCGCGTTGTGGCCGACAACGAGATTACCTGCTTGAAGTGCGGATTCTGCCGGCGCGGCGAATGGCGGCGCTGCGCGCAATACCGCCAGATCGGCTTCGGGCCTTCGGGAGGATATGCGGAGTACGTCCTGGCACCGGTCCAAAATCTCCATCCCCTCGCGAAGGCAATTTCATTCGAGCAGGGGGCGCTGCTCGAACCACTGGGTGTGGGCATTGCCGTGTCATCAATCGCGGGCGCGCGCTTGGGCTCAACCGCAATCATTCTCGGCATGGGTCCGATTGGGTTGAATTGCCTTGCAGTGCTGAAAGCCTCAGGAACGCGGCGCATTCTGTGCCTCGACCAGCGGCCGAAGCGGCTGGCGTTGGCTAAATCCTGGGGCGCTGCGGAAGTGGCGGAGAATGCGGAGCGGCTGAAGGAACTTGCCGGCTCACTGCACCCTGATGGAACGGACGTGGTGATTGAAGCGAGCGGATTTCATCCTCTGGTAACGCTCGGAATCGAACTCGCTCGCTTCGGCGGCAGCGTGGTTCTGGCGGGTTTCTGCAAGCATCAGGCGCTGCCGTTCGAGCCGGATGTCGTTCAGGGGCCGAATCGCCGCGTGCTGGGCGCGGGCAACAATGCGGGTTTCATTGAACCCGCGGCTTACGCGGCGGGCGACGGCGTGCTGCGCACCGAAGACATGATTACGCACCGGTATAAGCTGGAAGATTATCGCCAGGCCTTCTCAGAGGATCAGGTGATGGCGAGCGATTACATCAAAGGTGTGTTTGTCTTTTGACCAAAATGAGGCGACGAAAATTGTAGCGGCGCTCTCCGAGCGCCGCTACAGGATCTCATCTTACGGCGTGGCCGTGGCCGGGACAAAGTGACGATTGGTGCGCGGCCGGTAGCCACTGCGCGTGCGCACGCGGTAGTCCTTCAGGTCCTGTCCCACCAGTTTCACGTTGATGCTTCTCCAGCCGTAATTGGGATTGGCCTGGGGGTAGTAGGTTAGCGTGTAGAGATGAGCCAGATCATCGCGGATGGAAGCAAACGCCCTCGCCTGGTCCTCCCAATCTTTCGCGAAGTAGGATTTGCCGCCAGTGCTCGAAGACATGCGGCCGAAAACAGCAGTGGAAACAGGATCGAGGCGCGCGAGCTGTGTGCTGATCATGTAAATGGGCACGCCCTCGGTCTGAGCGAGCTCGCGAACATCTTCGGGCGCAACCATGCTGGCGTTGTCAGGCCCATTGGAAAATGCCACGATCACCCTTCTGCCGGTAAACTGCGCGGCGTCCTTGAGGGTCATCAGCAGCGCGTCGTAGAGCGCCGCGTCGTCACCGGCCACGGTTTCCCGCACACCAGTAATTGCCTGCGCGCGATCGGGAGTGAGCAGGCAGATGCGCGAGAAATTGCGGCTGTAGGAATAGAAGGCTACGCGGTAGGGGTGGTCGAGCGTGCGCACGAATTCCGCAATCGCGTCCTGGGCGTAGACGAATCCCCGGTACATATAATTGCTGGTGTCAAACAGGATGAAGACACTGGCGCCCGCCACCATGGAGGCAACGCGCTCGGCGGATTCCTTGCGCATGATGGGCTGGGGGGCGTTGTCGCGCGACTGCTTACCGGTTTTGGTGGGAGGAGCAGAGCCGATTTCGCTCGAGCCCCGAGGGGGATAATCCTCCAGTGCGCGCGGTACTTCGTTTTCTTCGCCGAAGGTGGCCACCTTCTGGGGAATTCCGTCCTCGTAAATCTGAAAGTCCCAGGGACTGAGGCCAGTGATGTAATCGCCTTTCTTGTCGGTAACCGCAACATCCAATTGCACCATGTTCACGTTCACGCGGATGACCGTATTCGGATTGGGCTGCTGGGCGGCTCGCCAGACGCCGGCGCCCCCAAAAACCCCCAGGCACAATACTGCAACCAAAAAAATTCGCCTTGCCATCGTCATCCCTCCATCCTTCCTCAGGCCAAGATTAGAGCGAGGAAGGTGCAGTCGTCTTGGTCAGATCTGCCAGCTTGCCCTCGCGAAATTCCGTCCCGGTTTCCCTCAGCGCGCGCTGCAAGGCCGGCCAGTCATCGAGGTGTGTGGCGAAAATGTTCTCCACCATGCGACGGGTCAGCGCGGGAACCAACTCGTGGAGGCTTTCGGGCGGCAAGCCCTTTTCGTCCGCCAACCGCGCCCAGTAAAGATTGTTCGATTCCCACGTCTCGGCCAGCAGATAACTCGAATAACCCAGGAACGTGGGGAATGGCCGCAAATTGAGAAGCTCGCACGCTGTGGTCCGCGCCAGAGCCGGGTGAGGGACGCCGAAATCCTCGGAGATCCGCTGCGCGCTGGCCTCCTCAGGATCGGATTGCGCGAGCGCCTGAATTTCCGCTCCGGCTTTTCCCCAGCGGGTCATTTCCTCCGGATACTGGCGCTGAAACTCGGTGGCCAGGTAAAAGCTCTCGGCCGGCGCGACGCTGGAGACCGCGTCCTCACCGCGACCGTCGTCCAACGCTTTTTGCACTTCAAACAATCTGCGCGAAAGCATGCGGGGTGTGAGAATGGCCATCACCTTTTCACGCAGGGTGGAATCCTGCGCGGCGCCGATGAGCAACTCTTCCCCAAACTTCTGGTAGAGAGCCACGGCGTGGAGTTCCTTGGGTGTCACCTGCCACCAGCGCGGCAGCACGGCGCTGGTGATGAGCGAGGGTACGAGGTCCTCCCAGATGAGCGACTGGACATTTTTCGGAACAATAAATTCCTGCTCCACAGCGGCCAAAACATAAGGAAGGTCGCAAAGACCTCCTGTCAGGCGCACGCCGCCGCCGGAAGTATCTCCGCGGCCCACGAGGCGCGGTATGGACCAGGGCGGCTCGGAGCCGCGCGACATGTCACCGGAAAAATCGTGCCGCCGGATGAAGAGCGGGTTATTCATAAGCATCTGCGCCCCGGGCGGCTCGTAGTACGCATAGTTCAGTCCCGTTAGGAAGTCGCGCATAAACGGAACCAGCCGTCCGCGCGCATTGGCAATTTCGTTGGCCGCACCTTTGGAGTGGAGCGTATCCGCGATGTTCGTATCCATTTCCGCTTGGGTGTGCGCATCGCCAAAACGCCCTGCGGTCCACTCGATTTTCTCACCCGTGGAGAAAATGGGTTTGGGCATTTCAAACTCGCGCAACTCATCGGCGAGCGGAACCAGCGAATCCGCCGCGACTTTTCCCTGCGCCACGCGCGGCAAGCCATCACCCAATCCCAGCAGCGTATCGAGTGAAACCAACCGCTGCGCATCGAGCACCGACCGAATGCGGTTGGCCATCTCCTCCCTCACCTTCGCGCGGGCGGCGCTGCTGGGCGGCGGCCCGGCTACCAACTCGATGATGGCGTCTTGCGAAACCTCGGGATTTCCCGTCGCCGCGCGCATCAGCTCGGCAAGTGAGGTGCGCGTGGCATCGTAGAGTTCGGGGTTGGAATGGATGAGCGCGAAGGGATGAATCACCCGCTGCCAGGAACTATTCTGGTCAATAACGGGAATCTGCCGCTGGCGCGCCAGGATTTCCCAGAGTCCGCACTGGGCCTGAAAGATTCCAATCGTCTCGGCCCGCAATGTGGAGTCCGGAATGCGGTCCAGGGCCTCCGCGACGTCCAAGAATTGGGTGATCGATGCGTCGTTCAAGGCATGGAATTCCGCGAAGGCCAGATACTGATCGCTGTACTCGGGGAATTTCCTGGCCATGGCCAGGGCCGTCTGCGGGCTCAGGGGCTTTTCAACTCCTCGCGCCCGGTCGATTTCGCTGAGCGCCAGGTAGGTTTCAAGCGGCCCCTTCGGCGTGTAATCGCGAGAGAGATTAAACATCGTCTCAATCAGCTGGTCGGAGTTTTTCAAAGTCAACGATTTCTTTGACAACTCGCGGGCGCGCTTGGAATCCGTGCCGCGAATAATCTCCGTCCACATTTCCAGGTTTCCCGGCACGTGCGGCTCGCCATTTGCTTCCAGCGCCATGCGGGTGACCAACAAGAGCAGCCCGGGGTCCGGACGAAAGACCGACTTTGCAGGGTTGGGCGAGGGATCGCGGCCGAGAAGCGCCTGATAATTGCGAATCAGGCGATGCGGCTCGGTGAAGTATGCCTGCTGCGGACCGCTCACTCGTGACAGTGCGTCAAAGTAAGGGGCAATCCAGCCGTCGTCCCTGGTCAGGAGCGCAACGATAAAACTTCCGGGTGAGCGAGGGCTTACGCCCACCACATTTTCCCACGCCGAATCCGCATGCGGCCCGCCCGGCACCTGCACGCGGCCGGAGCGAATGCGAAGCTGCTCACCATAAAAATCCAGCAGCGGCGCCAGCGGCAGCAGCTTGTCAATTCCCGGATCCGTGCGCAGGGAGTGGCGGGTTTCCTCGTCAATTTGCGCCAGCGCCCAGTAAAGCCGCGCTAATTGCGGATCGCCCAACAGAGCATCGAGCAAATCCTTGTGATTCTTGTTGTGGTCGTTCTCCATCCACAATCCGGCGTCGAATAGCACGGGCAGTTGTGTCTGGCCATAGGGATAGACAAAAGGTTTGCCGGTCTGAAGGTCACGCTCCAATTCCGACAGGGGAAATCCCGAATCGACGGCCGTGAACGCCCGCCGGGAATTGTTGGTTTCAAGCGTGGCGGCAGGCCCGCAAGTCTCTCGCAGCCGGTAGCCGATCACCGTCAGCAGGCGCTGGGCATTTTCGCAATTGGAAACTCGGATGTTGCCGTCCGGGCCCGCGAGCGACTGCAATTCCCGCGCCTGGTCAACGTAGCGCCGGACCAGCACGAGGTATTCGGTGGGTGAAGAAGCATGGCTTGACCCACCGTAGCCGTCCAACACCACTTGATGCGACAGCAGGGGAAGCACTTCTTCCGGCTTCACCTTGCGGCTGACCGCCGCCATCCGCAAAAAGGGCATAAGCGGGCCGGGAAGATCCAGCATGGGCGACTGCGCGGTGGGGTTTCCGGAGCCCGATTTATCCCCGCCTTTCGCACCCGCCGGACTGGGCGGCGAACCCCAGGCTTTAAATTGAAAAATTAAAACGGCCAGCAGGAGAGTTGTTACCGTTACTGACAATGGGCGATAGGAAGATTTCATACCGTGGTCCCTTCCCGAGCCTTCGTGCCGAATTGTTTTTCGGTTTCCTGTCCCCCGAGGGACAGACATACTGCCTTGAATCCAAGCCGTTTCGGGATGGGGTCCGGGCGCTGAGCGATGCGCTGCCTTTTCCGCCTCTGCACGGCCTCTGAATCTGTATGTTGGTTCCGGACCAAGCCACCCGGTAGCAGGGAGTATACACCAACTGATTTCGAATGGAAGAGGGGTGCATAAGTTTTTTGACCCCGCATCGTGCGAGGCTGAAATCCTTGACGCCGCGGCCAGCAAAAAGGGTTGCCGGGTCAGGCAGAGTAAACGCACCGGCCTTTCGAAATCACGCCATCGATTCTTAGGGTATCGGCCTCCTGCCGGAAGAGGACCAGATTTGCCGGCTGGCACGGAGCAACGTGCGAACAGACTCCACTTCGCCCGAGTAATTTGGCAGGGTTCGCCGTGGCCGCCTGGATTGCTTGCGCGAGAGTGCATTGCGAAAACTTTACGAAGACCGCCAACCCGCGATTCATCGTGAGCGCGGAGCCCGCCATTGAAACGCGGTCCGCGCGCACCACCTGGCCCGAAGGCAACAGCTCGATATCCGTTCCTATCAGCGAGTACTTTCCCGGCGGCAGTAGCGCCACATGCACCGCGTCAGTCACCAAAATGCATTTGTCGATTCCTTTGACGGCCACGATGATTTTGACAACCTCTGGAGGAAGGTGGAATCCGTCGCAGATCAGGCTGGCCTGCAATCGATCATCCGCGAGCTGGCCCCAGAAAGGCGCCTTGTGCCGATGGAGGAGCGCCGGGCAGCCGTTTCCCAAGTGCGTATTGAGCTTGGCGCCCGCTGCCGCGGCGCGATGTACGTCCTCCGGGAGGCCGTCCGTGTGGCTGAGGGCCACGATCACGCCCGCTGCCCGCGCCTTGCCGATGAATTCCTCCGCGCCTGGCAACTCCGGCGCAATGGTGATGATTCCGATTCTGCCGCCGGCCGCGCTTTGCAGCTCCTGGAATTCCTCCCAGTTGGGATGCCGCATCCACTTGGGATCGTGCGCGCCGTGCGAATCAAAGGGGGAAAGATATGGCCCCTCGAGGTGATAGCAGGGAACGGCATGGGCAAAGTCGGAGTTCTTCGCGCGAGCCTGCTCGAGAATGGCGAAGTTTTTCGCCATGGCGGGAAGGGAATTCGTGATCAGCGTGGGGCAAATGGTGGTAGCGCCGGTGCTCCAGAGCGCGGGCAGGACACCGATGGCCTCCTCCACGTCCAGGTCCGCGCTCGAAAAATCCACGCCGGCAAATCCGTTGATCTGGATGTCAACGAAACCCGGGCTGAGGAAAGGCAAGCCGGCTTTTTCAGGACCGGTAATCGCAACGGAGGTTATCTCTTCTCCCGATATTTCAATCTTCGCGCAACCCGCGCCGGGAATATTACCCTCCAATTGCATTTTTGCCTCGCGAATATTCTGATAAGGGCCAATGCGACTTCGTCAGCGCGAAAACTTTCCTATAGCCCGGGGTTCATGTCAAGAATTGGCACATTGCCCCCTCGTAAAGAAGTAAGGATGCGGCCCAGGCCCAGATCGCCAGCGAAACTTACGGTGGCGTTTCGATGACGATGGTGTGCTGCCCGCCGGCGGGGAAATCGAAAACAATTCGTCCTTCGCCGATTTCCGCGTGGCCGTCTTTGGTGTAAGGGTTGTGGGGCAGCACCGGCCAGAGGGCCGTCACGTCCGAGGGCAGGATGAATCGCACTCCCGCCAGCTCAAACCACGCGCCGGGGCTCCCGGCGAATGCCTCGGGCGAAAGTGTGGTGCGCTTGCCCGCCGCCGTCGATACGCTTTTGCCGAGCTGCGGCAGGATGGTGAAATGCGCGGCCAGAGCTGCGTCGCCCGAAACCGTGTATTCCAACCGCCGGTCATTGACGATCTTCACGGAAATCTCGCCCTCCGCCTTCCCGTAGGTCAGTACCACTCCCAGCTTTTCGCCGGTCAGCAACCGGGCTGAGTCGGGAACGTGCTGCAATCCCGGTGGAGGAATGAAGTTGGGATCCTCATCGCCGGGCTTGTGGACGAGCAGGCGAATGTCTCCGAGAGTGAAATTGCTCCAGCGCGGCTGCAATTTGGTGTTCCCGCCGCCGGCGATTAAACCGATTCCGGTGTGGAAGACGCTCACGAAATTCTGACGGTCCTGGATCCATCGGCGCTGAGAGATTGGAGCCGTAAAGGCCGAAAAGACAACGAACCACGGGCCGCGCCGCACCACTCGGGCTCCGCCGCTCGGCAGCGTGTAATCGAAGTCGCCGCTCGGAACGTCCACGGCGTCACCTTCTTCGCCCCACAGAAGCAGGCTGGCGGCATCGTCAGCGGGAATCGGCCCGTGCAGGTGGCCAATCTGACGCATCAGGTAGCCGCGCCCCTCCGGGCTGAAGGTGAATCCCACGTTCGGCACGTGGATTTTCTGGGAATAGGGATTGCGCTCATCTACTGTTTCGACCTCGGTACCGTCGGGGTAGGTGAAATAGGAATGATAAATGGAGGCCCGGCGCAGCGCCGCGAGCACCGTGTCATCGTGCGAAATCGCATAGTAGAGGCCCAGCGCTTCGACATAGACCGTGTTGTATTGAATCAACGGGCCGGAGTGCTCACTCCAGTAGCCATCGGGATTTTGCAACCCGACGACGTGATGGAGATATGCCGCGCTCTGCGTGCACCATTCCGGGCGATTGAAGATTTTGCCGGCAAAGTAGAGGCCCATGGCGTTGTGCGTGGGCATGTTGTGGTAAGTGGCGGTGCGCTCCTCGTTCGAAATGCCGTTGTAACCGAGCGCGAACGCCTTCTCCCATTTGGCGCGGCGCTCCGGCGGCATGGCGTCTCGAATGAGTTCAAATGCCCGCAGCCAGCGTGTGTAAATCCAGGGTTGATAGACCTGCCCCCAGGTTGAGCCGTCCTTCTTGCGGAAAATGAATTCTCCATTCTTGTCCTGTAACTCGATCAGCGCGTCACCGCCCGCCATGATTGCGTTCAGAACCTGCGGGCTGTGGTAATAGGGATTGCGCGCGTCGCGGTAACTCCACGCCGCGGCGAGCGGCAAAAGCACATTCTGGTCCGTAGAAATCCAGATGCCCGTGCCGAAGTGGCCGGTCTTCGCATCCTGCGAGCGCAGGATTCCCGGAATCTGGCTCACCAGGTCGGTAAGGCAGCGGTCCTTGAAATGCGCCGGATAAGTCGAGGCGTGCGCGCTTGTCGCGATGAAAATTGCGATGAAAAATAATCGAAACCGGATCTTGATGTCGCTCTCCTTAACGGGTCAAAACGGCCAACACAGAATCGTTCTCATCGGGCGCTTGCCTCGGAACTTCGATTTCCAACTTGTCTTTATTCTGATGGTAGACAAGCTTCGCGCCTCCGGCCAGGACTTTTACCGAGGTGATGCGCGCGCTCAGGCCGTCCACTTCCAGCTTGCCGTCCGCCGGCCAGTTGAAGACGTGCAGGTAAATGGTTTTGTCTTTGCGTGTCGAGCGGCCGAAGGGGAGATTTTGCAGCGGACCGTAGGTCGTTCCGTAAATCGAGTCGCCGTTCACCTTCAGCCACGCGCCCATGGCGAGCAGCCGCTCGGTGAATTCCGGGCGAATGGTGCCGTCCGGCCCAGGGCCCACATCAAGCAACAAATTGCCGCCCATGCTGGATGTCACCGCCAGCAACTGGATCAGCTCCTTTGGGGATTTGAAGATATGTTCGTCCTGATGGTAGAACCAGTTTTTCTGGTCGATCACCTGGCAGGTTTCCCACGGGCGGAAATCCTCGGCCTTGGGAACCGTTCCCGCCACAGTTTTGTTGATCACATCCGTGTTGCTGCCCGCCACCTGCTTGGTGGGCACGCCTTTGGGATTGTGCTGCTCGGGAGTGTCGAAATCCCCGCCCACGCCCAGGCGATTGTTGATGAGCGCATCGGGCTGCAATTCGTGGATGAGTCGCGTGAATCGCCTGCCGTCGAATTCTTCGAGCGGGGCGACGCCGTCAAACCAGATCATCGCCACCGGGCCGTAGTGCGTGAGCAATTCGGTGAGCTGCAAGCCGACGTAATCGAGATAAACCGGCCACTCGGGCCGCCAGGGCTCGCCGTGCCAATTCTCGCTGATGCGCTTCGAGGTGTCGCGATAGTCGGGATGATTCATGTCCGCGACGGAGTAGTAAAAACCCAGCGGCATATTGGCGCGATGGCAGGCGTCGGCGAGCTGCTTCACAATGTCTTTGCCGTAGGGCGTTTTGGTGATTTTGTAATCCGTGTAGAGTGAGTCCCACATGGCGAAGCCATCCAGATGCTTCGCCGTGAAAACGATGTAACGCTGGCCGGAATCCTGCGCGAGCTTTACCCATGCGTCGGGATCAAACTTTACGGGATCGAATTTGGGTGCAAGCGTCGCGTAGAACTCTTCCGTATCGCCCGGGCGGCGCTTGTTGAGAGGGCGCATCAGCGGCCAGGAATTTTCCCAACTCGCCAGCGAACAGACTCCCCAGTGAATGAACAGGCCGAATTTCCAGTTGTTGAATTGCTCCAGGCGCGCGTCCGGCGCGGCCGTGGCCAGACAGGGAACTGCCAACAGCAATGAAAGGGTTTTCAGTTTTTTCAATCATGCGCTCGCTTTCGCGTTGAAATTATCATGGCACGATGTTCATGGTCAATCTTGGCGGGGCGAGAGAGCTGCGTGCTGGCCTTACCTCCTGATCTTCCTCAAGAGTTAAGTCACTTCAACGCCGGATAAACGCGGACCGCAGGCTCGGCTGTCCATGCTAGCGGCTCTCGCTCTGAATATGCGGGGCCAGTTTGAAGCATTCCCAGTGGTATCCTCCCCGCTCGTCGTCAAGGTAAAGATAGTTGTCCTTTTCGATTCGTGTGACGATACCGATATCCCCTGGGTGCAGACGGAAACGGTCAAGATAGGACCATATCCAACCCAGAGTCCGTTCGTTGGGTGCGAAAACGACCCTGTCGCCGAGCTTATACGGATTTGGTTTGTTTGCAGACA
>JASHSC010000014.1 GCA_030036915.1 Terriglobia bacterium | reverse complement strand
CGCTGGCCAAAGGCGTCATACAGAACGTTGTCAATCAACTGGGAGGAGATTCCGAATCGCGCGGCAGTCTTGCGATCATATTCAACTAGGGCCTCCAACCCATGATTTTGCTGATCGCTGCTGACATCGGCAATCAGGGGAATGGTTCTCAGCTCGGTCAGCATCTGCGGCCCATATCGAGTGAGGTCCCGCAGATTATCGCTCACCATGGTGTATTGGTACTGAGCGTTGCTGGACCGGCCGCCCACGCGGACATCCTGCGAAGACTGCATATAGAGCGAGGCGCCGGGAATGCTCAACAATTTGGGCCGCAACCGTGCAATCACTCGGTCCGCGTCGATTTTTCTTACTGCCAGGGGTTTGAGGGAAATGAACATCCGCCCGGCGTTCATGGTTCCTCCGCCCACGTATCCATCGACCGCGTCTACGGCCGGGTCCGTCTGAACGATTTTGACCATTTGCAGCAGAGTTTTGTTCATCGCCTGAAAGGAGGTGTCCTGGTCGGCTTGTATCGCGCCAACGATCCGGCCGGTGTCCTGCTGCGGAAAGAATCCCTTAGGCACGTGAATATAGAGGTAAATCGTGACGGCGATAGTGGCCAACAGTACGCCCAAGGTGACGGCAGAATAACGGAGAACAATGGACAGGGACCTTCCGTAGGCATCCACAACCGCTTGGAACGCCCGCTCAACCATGAGATACAGCCGGCCGTGCTTCTCGTGCGTGTGGATGAGGTGCGCGCACATCGTGGGTGTGGTGGTGAGTGAAATCACCATGGAAATTAAAATAGCGACGGAAAGGGTGACGGCGAATTCGCGAAACAGACGGCCAACGATGCCGCCCATCAAAAGCAGGGGAATAAAAACTGCAATTAATGAAATGCTGATGGACAAAACTGTAAAACTTATTTCCTGCGCCCCTTTGAGCGCAGCCTCAAAGGGAGCCATTCCCTGTTCGAGATACCGCGTAATGTTTTCGATCACCACAATGGCGTCATCCACTACAAACCCCGTACAAATGGTGAGCGCCATCAACGACAAATTATCGAGGCTGAACCCCAGGAGGTACATGACCCCGAAGGTGCCAATCAGCGACACGGGAACGGCGACGCTGGGGATGATCGTGGCGCGCACGTTCCGAAGAAAAACGAAAACCACCAGAATCACCAGAATCACCGATATCACCAGGGTTCTTTCAACGTCTTTAACCGACGCCCGGATGGTGACGGTTCGGTCCATGGCCACGCCAAGATCGATGGCTTGTGGGATGGCAGCCTTCAGGAAGGGAAGTTGCTCGCGGATGCGGTCCACTGTGTCGATGATGTTTGCATTGGGTTGCCGCCAGATGATCGCCAGAACCGAGGGCCTGCCCCCGTTGGCGTATCCGGCGTTGCGAAGGTCCTCGACCGAATCAACGACGTCGGCGATATCGCTGATCCTCACGGTGGACCCGTTGTGATAGGCAACAATCAGGGGGCGATAGTCCACAGCCTTAAACAACTGGTCATCGGCGCCCACTTCCCACCGCCGATGGCCATCGGAAAAATGCCCCTTGGGTGTATTGGAATTGGCATTGGCCAGCACGGACCTCACGGTTTCCAGCCCAATGCCGTATTCGTTGAGCTGCGTGGGGTCCAGTTCAATGCGCACCGCCGGCAAGGAACTTCCGCCTACCACCACCTGCCCCACCCCACTCACCTGCGAAAGTTTCTGTGCCAGGATGGAGGAGGCGGCGTCATACATCTGCCCCTTCGTCAGCACCGAGGAGGTGAGCGTGAGAAGAAAGATAGGGGCATCAGCCGGATTGGAAAGCCGGTAAGTAGGGTTGGAAGGAAGATTCGTGGGCAAATAGCCCCGCGCGGAATTGATGGCGGCTTCAACGTCGCGGGCTGCGGCGTTGATGTCCCGATTTAAGTTGAATTGCAGAGTGATGGAAGTCGATCCAAGCGTGCTCGAGGAGGTCATTTCCGAAACGTCGGCAATGCGCGAGAACTGTCGCTCCAGCGGAGTCGCCACCGCCGAAGCCATGATTTCAGGACTGGCTCCCGGCAGCGTCGCGGAAACGTTGATGGTGGGAAAATCCACTTGCGGCAGGGGCGCCACGGGCAGAAGGCGGAAGGCCACCGCCCCCGCGAGCGCCACTGCGATGGTGAGGAGAGTTGTGGCGATCGGCCGCCGAATAAATGGTTCGGAAATGTTCATCCGTGGTCCAGCATTGCTTACAGCCGAATCAATAATATCACGCCGCGATATACCTGTCGAAGACCGGGCCAACCGGGCGGGGACGCCGCGAGAACAGTTCTTGCAGTGCGAGGGTCAGTTGCGAGCGGCGGAATTCTTCCGTTGCTTCCCTTCTTCACTTTCGCCTTGGGTGGGTGCGTCAGTGCTCCAATTTTGCCATCATGCGCCATTAATTATGATGCATCCGCGGCCCCCCGCGGACGACTATCGTGAGGATGGGGGAGTGGTACAGTCTGGTATTTCAGCGTAGGGGCACCCCTCGTGGGTGCCCTGGCCATGGCGTCTGCGAGGCAGTGGGCAGGCGCGAGGCCTGCCCCTACGTCATTCAAACCGTACCACTGCCGAGGAAGGCACGCGGTTTCCCGCATCGCCCTGGTGGTGTACACTGTCGGGCCATGCTTAGGGTAATTCTTAATTCCCTCTTGAGGTTCGTCGAATGAACCCGCCGGGCGTCGATAAAGTGCATGAGGCGCTTTCCCTCGGGAATTTGGATATTGCCATCGCCACGTTGCAAAAGCTGGATGTCGCGCAGGCCGCCGAGCTTATGATGGGTCTGGCATTTGAAGAGCAGCAGGTTCTTTTCCGCATCCTGTCCGATGATTTCGCCGCCGCATTGATAAGCTGCTTCCCGTATTACCACTCGTATGTCCTGCTCCACACGCGGTCACTGGAACATTTGCGCGCCATCGTCAACAAAATGCCGCCCGGCGAGCGGCTCCAGTTTCTCGACGAATTGCCAGGCGAAGCCTGGCAGCGCCTGATGGATGAAATTTCGGGTTTGCCCGGGGGCGGCGAGGGCACGGCAGTGGAACCTGCGGGTGCGGTTTCCAAACGCCCTCCGGCGGTCGAGCCCATTGCT
>JASHSC010000146.1 GCA_030036915.1 Terriglobia bacterium | reverse complement strand
GATCATGCGTTCATCGATTTCGGTCTGATTGGCCGCGTCGTGCCCGCCCAGGTCCGCAGCGATGGCGGTATTGATGTTGTCCACAGCCTGGGTCACGCCTTTGCCCAGGTAGCGCCGCTTGTCGTTGTCGCGCAATTCCATAGCCTCGTGCTCTCCCGTCGATGCGCCGGAGGGAACTGCCGCCCGGCCGAAGGAGCCGTCGCGCAGAACCACATCCGCCTCCACGGTGGGATTGCCACGCGAATCCAGTATTTGCCTTCCTTGAATGAGATCGATCTGCGCCATACGGATGATTCCTCAGAGTGAATTTGAAACGCAAAATTGTAACACACCGGGAGTACAGAGCCATGCCTCAAACGGCGGCCCTTCTGCAACAGTTAACAGGTTGACTCAGTGGAGTTTTTTCCGCAGCGTGACCACATTCTTCCCACTGAGGCGCTGGTATTCGACACTGGTCATGATCTGGCGGACCAGGTAAATCCCAAGGCCGCCTTCTTTTCGTTCTTCCAGCGGAGCGTCCAGGTCCGGGTTGGGGTACTGGGTGGGATCGAACTCAATTCCATCGTCTTCGATGCGCGCCACAAATTCTTTGTCGTCCATGGTGACTTGCACTGTAAATCGATGCTCTTCGCCCTCAGGGTAGGCGTGCTTCGCCACGTTAATGATCAATTCGTCGAGCGCCAGATTCAGGTCGTATTCGATGTCGGGAGGGATGGACTTCTGAATGCAAAGTTCCGACACGTAACTCATGACTCGTTCGAGCTCCGAAACGTCATTCTTCAGAACCAGCGTGGCTTGCTCGGCCATAATGCACCCCGCAGCCTGAATACTCGAGCTTTTCGAGCCCACGTAGAGGCCCGACAGAATCGATCCGGCGCGAACTGCGGTTGCAAATTCCCCCGCCAGTGGCATTGTCCGACGAGCCGCCCCCGCGCCGGCGCACATCTCTATAGTACACCCAACCTGCCTGCCCGAATCCCCTCTAAATGTTGATAACAAAACACTCCCTGCGGCGTTTTATCGAGTGCAGAGCGAGGACTAATCCAATAGCCCACCGTAGGGGCAACCCTTGTGGTTGCCCAAGGGCGGCCACGAGGGCCGCCCCTACCGCATACGTGCCCGCATTGTCCGCCCGGGCCTTTCAGCATATAATCCCTCTTTGATTGCGGCGAGGCCTTCTTTCCTTCCTGCCATGTATTTGCTATACAGCATGCTATTCACGGTAGGTGCGATACTGACTGCGCCCTATTATTTGTTGCGGCCGGGCAGGGGGCGGGGAAGCGGCTACTGGTCTGAACGCTTTGGAAAGATACCCTATCAGGAATCATCCTCCGGCGCAATCTGGGTGCACGCGGTTTCCCTGGGTGAAACGCTGGCCGCGGCCGGATTGGTGCAGGAGATTCAGCGAAGATATCCCGACCGCCGGATTTATTTGAGCCACGTGACACCCGCGGGACGCGAGGCCGGCGAGAAGCGTCTGCCCTCCATCGCCGGGCGATTTTATCTTCCCCTTGATTGGCGATGGACAGCGCACAAAGCGCTAGCGCGCATCCGGCCGTCGTTATTGGTGGTAGTCGAAACCGAGATTTGGCCCAATCTCCTGCGCGCCGCGCGCGAGGCGGGCTCGCGCGTGGTGATGGTGAACGCGCGCTTGTCCACGCGCTCATTCAAACGCTATCAGCTTGCGCGTCCCTTCCTGCGCCGCGTGTTGGCTGGCGTGGATGAAATCTGCGCTCAAACAGAGGAAGATGCGGAGCGCTTTCGCCTTCTTGGCGCGCCTCCTGACCGTGTGCGCATGACCGGCAACTTGAAATTTGACGCGCGACCGCCCCAGTCCGGCGATTTTGCCCGTGCCTTGAAGGCTGCGCTCAAGCACACTGAGCGTTTGCCGGTCATGGTGGCGGCAAGCACCATGCCCGGTGAAGAACCACTGGTGTTCCAAGCCTGGGACGCCATCCGCCAGCGCCACCCCAAGTCCATTTTGATTCTCGCGCCGCGCCATCCGGCCCGCGTCCCCGAGTTGGGCGAACAATTAGTTCGCGAGCTGCGTGGCTTCGCTCGGCGGTCGGCCCTTCCGGCCGATGAGCAGGCGCTCGCCACCCAACTGCAATCGAAACCCATCCTCATTCTGGACACGGTCGGCGAATTGGCGGGAGTTTTCGAAGTTGCGGACGTGGTCTTTATGGGCGGCAGTCTGGTTCCCACGGGTGGACACAATCTGCTCGAGCCGGCGTACTGGTCAAAGCCCATCATTTTCGGGCCGCACATGGAGAACTTTCGCGAAATCGCCCGGCGCTTCCTCGATGCCAAGGCGGCGATTCAGGTGAATAATCCGGAAGAACTCGCCCAGGCCGCGCTACGGCTTGAAAATTCCGCCGAACGCGAGCGCCTGGGCGCAGGAGCGCGCAAGGTTTTGGATCAGAATTCCGGTGCCACGGCGCGTACGCTCGATGTCCTTCAGAAATATCTCGAGCGTGAGGTGCACAGCCATGCGGCGCTTCCTCGCGAGGGACTGTGAGCGCCCTCCTGCGGCCACTCGGCGCGGCATTTGGATTGGGTGTGCGAGTTCGCCACGCCGCCTATCGCCACGGCTGGTTCAAAACGCGCCGGCTGAATCATCCCGTAGTCAGTGTGGGTAATCTCACGGCGGGCGGGACGGGCAAAACGCCGCTGGTGGCGTATATTGCCCGATTGCTTTTGCGCCACGACTGGAGGCCATCAATCCTTACGCGGGGATACGGCCGCAGCAGCAAGGACGCGATGATCCTCCTGCCCCCGGACGTTGGCCGTCGCCCGGACCCGCGAGAAGTCGGAGATGAGCCGGCGCTGCTGGCCCGCACGATTCCGGAGGTTCCGCTGGTGGTTTGCGCCGACCGGTTTCGCGGCGGTCAGATGGCGGAAATGCAACATCAAGTAAACGTGCACATTCTCGACGACGGCTTCCAACACCTTGCGCTCGCCCGCGATGTAGAGGTACTCGTGCTCGACGCCACGCAGCCGCTCTCCGACCGGAATCTGCTCCCCGCCGGTCGGCAGCGTGAGCCGCTCTCGGCAATTCGCCGCGCGCAGATTGTGGTGCTCACGCGGACGGACTCCGCGGATCCCCTGCCTGTCGAGGAGCTGGCCAGGAAAATTCACCCCGTCGCGAGAATCTTCCGCAGTCAAACGAAACTGCTGGGCTGGACGGAGGCGCTGAGCGGAGAAAATGTTTCAATGGAATCCATCCGCCCTCAGAAGGTGGCGGCGTTCTGCGCTCTGGGTAATCCTCAGGCGTTTTTCGCCGACCTGCGCCGCTGGGGATTCGACCTGGCGGCAGAGAATGCATTTCCCGACCATCACGTATACACTGGCGGTGAGATTGATCGGCTGGCGGCGGACGCCCGCGCACACGGCGCCACGGCTCTGCTCACGACCCAAAAGGATGCGGTAAAATTTTCCCCGAACTGGACGGCGCAGCCGCCCATTCTGGCGTGTGCGATTGAAACAAACTTCCCGGATGCGGGGGAATTCGAGAGCACCCTGTTGAGTTACCTCGAGAAGGCGCATTGATGACCGCTACCGCTCGTTTTGCGAACGTTCAGCGCATTCTGGTGCGGGCCACGAATTGGGTGGGCGATGCGGTGATGTCGCTTCCGGCTCTCGAAGCCCTGCGCACGCGGTTTCCCCGCGCTGAAATCGTTTTGCTTTCCAAAGCATCGGTAAGCGAACTCTATTGGTACCATCCCGCCGTCAATCGACAGATTATTTACAAGCCCGCAAGCGAGCATCGCGGCCCGCGGGGATTCGCCCGGCTGATCCGCGAGCTGCGCGCGGAGCGTTTTGACGCCGCAGTGCTGTTCCAAAATGCCTTTCAGGCCGCGTGGATCGCCTGGTTGGCGCGCATTCCGCTGCGCATCGGTTATGCGACGGACGGCCGCGGCGCGTTGCTCCAGGAGGCCGTTGAGCCGCCCCTGCCTGCCGCCTACGGGCATCAGGTGAATTATTACTTGCAGCTCCTTTTCCGCGCGGGCTTGGCGGCGAAACCCCAAGCTGTGGAGGAAATCCGTCTGCGCCTGAGCGAGTCGGAAGGGACCTGGGCCGAGAAGAAATTCGAAGGCTTGGGTTTGAGCGGGCCGCGATTCATCGTGGGCATGGCGCCCGGTGCGACCTTCGGGCCTGCCAAGCGCTGGCCTTTCGATCGATTCGCCGGCCTCGCCGACCGCCTGATTGGTGCGCTGAATGCCGATGTGCTAATCTTCGGTTCCGCCGCTGAGCGGCCCCTGGCCGAAGACATTGCGAGCGCCATGAAGCACACACCCGTGATCACAGCGGGTGAAACTTCGTTACGGCAACTGCTGGCGCTCATGGCACGATGCCAATTGATGGTGACAAATGACTCCGGGCCCATGCACTTGGCAGCGGGCTTGGGCGTTCCGCTGGTGGCGTTTTTCGGCTCCACTAACGAGCGCGCCACCGGGCCGCTCGGGAAGCGCGTGCGCGTGATCAAGCGTGAGGTTGCATGCAGCCCCTGCGGACTGCGCGAGTGCCCCATCGATTTCCGCTGCATGAACGAGATTTCGGTGGAAGTGGCATTTCAGGCGACGCTGGAGCTGGTGAAGCAGTGGAATATTACGCATGACCAAATTATATGAGGCGGAGAGACCCATCCATGCCAATGACTCTCCAAGCCACTGAACGAACTGGCTTGCTCAAACTCCTCGAACGCTTCCCGCGCCAGCGCATCATCATGCTCGGTGATCTGGTGGCGGACCAGTCTGTTTATGGCGAAATCATGCGCGTCTCGCGGGAAGCGCCCGTTTTGATCCTCAAGGAGCGCGAGAAGCAGGTAGTGCCCGGCGGGGGGGCCAATGCGGCAAACAATCTTGCCGCGCTCGGCGCGCGCGTCACTCCAGTGGGAATCGTTGGCGATGACGAGACGGGTGACGCCCTGCTGCGCTGTTTCCACGAGCGGCAAATCTCCCGCCGTCACATTTTGCGGGTAAGAAATCATTTGACCCCGACGAAGACACGCATTTTGGGTGGGCTCTCGCACTGGCAGCGCCAGCAGATCGTGCGGATCGATCGCGAGCCTCTGCGCCCTCTCCCGACGACAATTCGCAACCAGTTGACGCGGAAGGCAGCGGGGCTGCTCGGTTCCTCAAACGGCCTCCTGGTGGCCGATTACGGCTACAGCACGACGAACGCCCGGGAAGTTGATCTTCTGCGCCGGCGCTCGAAACGACTTGGGATTCCCTTGACCATCGACTCCCGCTATGACCTGCTGACCTACAAGAACCTGACCGCGGCCACTCCCAACGAACCGGAAGTGGAAGCCGCCTTCGGGAAGACGATTGGAAATGACTCGGAGAGGCTCCATACTTTGGGGCGAAGATTTCTTCGCCGGCAGGGGCTGGAGGCACTCCTGATCACGCGCGGGCGGGACGGCATGGCACTTTTCGAGCCCCATCGCCCGCCTTGCCACATTCCCATCTTTGGTTCGGACCAGGCAGTGGATGTGACGGGGGCGGGCGACACCGTGATCGCCGCGTTCACGCTGGCGCTGGCCGCCGGCGCGGGTTTTCTGGATGCGGCACGCGTCGCCAACTGCGCTGGAGGAATCGTGGTGATGAAGCGCGGCACGGCCACCGTCTCGCTTGGCGAGCTTACGGAGGCGATTCGCAATCTATGAGCGCTGCCGTGATTCCGCGCGGGGAAGTGTGCGCCCTAGGTGAACGCCTGCGCCACGAGGGCCGCCGCATTGCCTTCGCCAATGGCTGCTTCGATCTTCTTCACGTCGGCCACGTGAGGTATCTCGAAGGGGCGAAGCGCTGCGGCGATGTGCTGGTGGTGGGGGTGAACAGTGACCGCACCGTGGCGGCCCTGAAAGGCGAGGGGCGGCCGATCATTCCCGCCGAGGGACGCGCGGAATTGGTGGCGGCGCTCGAATCCGTGGATTACGTCGTCATTTTCGACGGGCTCACCGCGGCGGAGGTTCTTCTTGACCTGCGGCCCCACGTGCATTGCAAGGGTACGGACTATTCCCGCGAAACTGTTCCTGAGCGCGATGTGGTGAAGAGTCTTGGCGGCGAAGTGCAGATCGTGGGCGACCCGAAAGATCACTCGACGGGCGAGTTGTTGGCGGAAATCTCCCGCCGGGGGCGGGGGTGAGCGCAGTGGCATGGCCATCCTGGCCATGCGGCGGCATAGCAGGGGCAACCCTCGCGGTGGCCCGCGGGGTGGCCACGACCCGTCCCCCGGAGGCTTGGGGCCGCAGGGCGAAGGCGGTTCCCACATGCCGATATTTTCACAGGTCTAGGGAGTCAGTAGGCAGGAATGAGCGATGCAGCGCAGCGATTCCTGATGGTTCGTCTCAGCTCGATTGGCGACATTGTTCACGCGCTGCCCGCGGCGGCGGCGCTGGCGGAAACCTTCCCGCAAGCGCATCTGGATTGGGTGGTGGAAAAGCGTTACGCCGTGCTGCTGGTCGGCAACCCGCATCTTCATCGCGTCATTGCGCTCGATACCCTGGGATGGCGCGAACGATTGATTTCCTCCCCAACCTTTAAAAAAATCTGGAATGGGATATTTGATCTGCGCCGCGCGCCATACACCGCGGCCCTGGATTTTCAGGGGCTCTGGAAGTCCGCCTTGGTGGCACGGCTCAGCGCTTCCCCTGAACGCATTGGATTCAGCGAGCGCTGGCTGCGCGAGCCGAGTGCGGCAATTCTTTACACCCAGAAGGTGTCTCCGCTCGAAGGCGCCCACGTGGTGGAAGAAAACCTGGCGCTGGTTGAGCGGGTTGGAGCGCGGGCCGGCCGCTGGCAATTTCCGCTGCCCTGGCATGAGCAGGATGACGCATACGTGGAGGAGCAACTCGCCGCGTTGGATTCGAAAAGTTTCATTTTGATTAATTCCGGCGGAGGGTGGCGCTCAAAATGCTGGCCGCCGGAGAATTATTCCGCGCTGGTCCGGCAATTGAGCAGTGTCCGGCGGGAGAAGATTATTCTAAGTGGTTCACCGTCGGAGGGAGATTTGATTGCGGGAATCTTGCAGGGTGCGGGAACAGGCAGCGCGCACTATCTCCCCACCACTCTCGTGCAATTCATCGCTCTGGCCCGGCGCGCACAGCTCTTTATAGGTGGAGACACGGGCCCCTTGCACCTTGCGGCCGCGGTGGGCACTCCCATCGTGGGGCTTTACGGCCCCACGGATCCGGCGCGCAACGGGCCGTTTGCCGCCAACGATATTGCCCTGTATACCCACGCCCCGGTTGACCACTCGCGCGATCCCAGGGCTGGCTATCTTCACGGAATTTCCGTCGAGTTGGTCATGGAGGCGGTGGAAACACGTCTCGCGAGGGTGCATGGATAGCGCTTACGCCGCGTGGGCCGCGCGCTGGCGCGTACCTCTGGGACTTGTGCTGGGGATCGCCTTTCTCGTCTTTTCCCGTCCCACGTTTGAGATTCTCATTGCCGGTGGCGTGGTGGGGGCAACGGGAGTAATGCTTCGCGCTTTTGCCGCAGGGCATCTCGCCAAAAACCAAAAGCTCGCCATGAGCGGCCCCTACGCCTATACACGCAACCCGCTCTATCTTGGCAGTGCGCTAATCGGCGCGGGGCTGGCGTGGGCGGGGGGGAGTTGGATTCTGGCCCTTGCCTTTGCCTTATTGTTTGCGGCGGTCTATTGGCCGGTCATACGCCGGGAAGAAGATTACTTGCGCCGTCAGTTCGGAGAGGTCTACGATGGATATGCGAAGAGGGTTCCCCTCTTTCTCCCGCGCTATCGCCGGCTGGCGGTCGGGGAGAAATTTCAGTGGAAGCAGTACTGGAAGAATCGCGAATACGAAGCCTTTCTCGGTTACCTTGCCGTTCTCATTTTTCTGGTGTTCAAAATCCGGCTCCGTTAGATTGGAATAGGGTGAATTGGTGAAATTCCGCGCGCTTAACGCGTCGATACACTTATCGGGGTGGCCGGAGGTGCGCGTGTGGCTTGCCGCGCTACTGGCTTTGACGCTGGCTGCGGGGATAGCGCAGACCGCCCAGCAACCCTTCTTCGAGCCCGGTGAGACGCTCACTTATGACGTTACTTGGACGGTGTTCCGCGCGGGTGTAGTGACCACCACTCTGCAAACCATCGGCGAAAAAAACAACGACTCTTATGAAATCACCGCCACAGCGCAGTCGCAGGGATTTGTCAATATTCTCTTCGCCGTCAACAACGTCTTCCGCGCCACTTCCAGCCCGGAGACGCTCTGCTCCGAGGGAATTACCAAAAAAGTGAGCGAGGGACGCCGGCAAAAAGACACGCACATCGTCTTTGACTATACCCGAAAACTGGCCCTTCTCGATGAACGCGATCTGAATCAGCCCTCGGCGCCTCCCAAGCACGAGGAATTCGACATCCCACCTTGTGTAGAGGATGTGGTGACCGCGTTCTATTATCTTCGCCGTCAGCCCCTGGTGGTCGGTCACACGCTCGAATTGCCGGTGAACGACGGCTCGAAAACCCAGCGCGTGATCGTGGACGTGCAGGCGCGCGAGAAAGTGCAAACGCCCGTGGGAATTTTCGACGCAGTGCGCGTGGAGCCAAAGGTATTTAACGGCTTGCTGAAACGCAAGGGGAGAATGTTTATCTGGTTTAGCGACGAACCGCGCCACCTGCCGCTGCGCATTAAGGCTGAAATCTCCGTTGGCACCATCACCGGCACATTGCGCTCCGTTTCCAACCCGAAGCCGAATGCGCCACCCAGTTCGCAGTGAGGCCGAACGCGAAATACGACTAGCGGCGGCGTGGAAATCGAGTATAAGCTTAACGAGAGGCCGCATCGCTGAGGGCTGTCAATGCTGCGCAATCGAGAGCGGCGTGCTGAAGTATGCCAACCGCATCGTCAATCGGAAAAGGTGAAAGCGTACGTGGGCGCCTGGCGAGGAGCGTTCATGTGCTCCGTCAGGCCTTGCGGCACTTCCTGAGGGAAGACTCGCTGATGGTGTCGGCTTCGATTGCCTACCATAGCTTGCTGGGCATATTTCCGCTTCTTCTGCTCCTTCTTGGAATGTGTGGCCTCTATATTCGACGCTTTGCGCCCGAAGTTCCGCTCTCCGTGGTGCTCCAGCGCTATCTCCCCTTCCGTACCGACGTCATTATGCAGAACCTGGTGAGCATCAGAGCTGCCTACGGGAAAATCACGCTGATTTCATTCCTGTTGCTGCTATGGAGCTCTTCGGGAGTGTTCGTGCCGCTCGAAAATGCTCTGAACCGCGCCTGGAATGTCGCAGAGCGCCGCCGATGGTGGCGAAGCCGCCTGCTGGCACTGGAAATGTC
>JASHSC010000013.1 GCA_030036915.1 Terriglobia bacterium | reverse complement strand
TTCCAACTTGGCGAGTGGCGACTTGAAGAAAGCCTATATCAATTCCCTCCATGCCATCAGCCTTCGCCCCAACAACTTGAACTACTGGCACGTCTTGTTCCGCACCAAGATGCGCTTGCAACAGCTCCGATCCGCGCTCGACGATGAGCCGGCCATCACGGAATTGAGCGGCGGCAGCCCGGACGAAGTGGATGAATACCAATTCGCGCTCTGCTGGTTCTTCCTCGGGAAATACGACCGGACATTGGCCATCACGCTCCGGCTGGTTCGCGGAAATCCCGCCTATGCCGCACCCGCGGTTTTGCAAGGGATGGCTTACACGGCGGAGAAGAAATTTCCGGAGGCGGCTCAGACCTTTCTCGCCGCCCTCCAGATGTTCCCCACGAATCAAACGGCGGTGGAAGGGCTGGCGCGCGCCTACTATTTGGACGGCAAACGGCGGCAGGCGTTAGAAGTTCTCGACGACACCGCAAGATTTCCCTTTCCTCCGCAGGCGCGCGACAGGTTCGAGGCGCTAAAGGGGCTTTATGAGCAGTAGCCCGCGCCTCACCCTCCAATTGCGGCTTGAGGATGCGGTCGCGCTCGCCTTCTTTCTTCTCAATCTCCTTCTGCGCATCATTTTCCGCGGCCTGGAAGGCGGGAACTTCAGCCCCGCCGACGTCTTGATTATCATTCCTGCGGTCACGCTGCTGATCGCCAAGGAGCTGGTCCATTACTTTTTCAGCGCGAGGCCTGAGCCCGCCGTGGCGAACCAGGGACCGTGGGATTTTGCCCGTCCGTTTTGGGGAATTATCCGCGATTGGTTCCCCTTTCTGATCATTCTGCTGATGTACTACTCCCTCTGGGGTGATGCGACGCTTCTGATGGTTACGAAGGACCGCGACCCGATCTTGATCGCGCTCGATCAGCGGATTTTCGGATTTCAAGCCAGCATCGTCCTGCAGCGCATCATTTCCCCCGGCTTGACCGCGTGGATGGCCTTTGCCTATTTCTTCCATATCATCAATATCCCCCTCGTCGCGTGCTTTCTCTACATCCGGCGTGATCATGCGCGGTTTCGCGAGATGATGAGCGGGCTGATGGTGGTCTCGTTCTTGGGGCTGCTGGGTTACCTGCTTGTTCCCGCCATCGGCCCAATGTACACGCTGCGCACGCAATACACGGTGCCCCTGCATCAGTCCATGTGGGTGTTCGATCGCGAGGTCGATTTCATGGATTTTGCCCGCATTCGCCGCGACGTTTTTCCCAGCATGCACGTCGCAATCTCCTTTCTCGTGTGGCTCTATGCCTACCGGAATTCCAAGAAGCTGTTTTGGATTCTCTCCCCCTTCATTCTCAGCCTGTGGCTCTCCACTCTCTACCTTCGCTACCATTACCTCGTCGATGTTGCGGCCGGCTTGGCCCTAGCCCCTTTCTGCTATTGGCTGGGCAACAGGCTCTTCCGCAGTTTTGGTGAAATTCCCGTTTCCATAACCGTCCCGCGTGGACTTGCGGAACACTTGCCGGGATTTTCAGGGCCGGCGGTGGAGGAATCGCGGGAAGTGGAGGGGCGGCGGTGACGGAATCGCAGCCCATCGGTGACCAGTGGACGTCCAAGTCTCAGGTCACGGCGTGGCCGATTGCCGTGCTTCTGCTGCTGTCCGTTCTTCCTTATGTCAACACTTTGCAAAACGGTTTCGTCTATGACGACAACAACGAAGTTTTGACCAACCCTTACATCCGCAGCTTTGCCCGCGTGGGCGACATCTTCAGCACGCGCATTCTGGCCCACCTCGGCGCCCGCGGCGAAACCAATTACTATCGCCCCATCAGCATTTTTGGCTTCCTGATTTGTTACAAGCTGTTCGGATTGCTCCCCTATGGTTTCCACCTGGCGAGTTTGCTGCTCAACGCGCTCATTGTGTGCGTAGTGTTCGGGCTTACGCAGCGGCTTTTTCGGGATGAGTGGGTGGCCTTCGCGGCCGCCGCCATTTTCGCGCTGCATCCCATTCACACGGAGTCCGTGGCCTGGGTTTCCGGTGTAACCGATCTCGATTTGGCGCTTTTCTACGCGGCAGCCTTCTGGTTCTTCCTGGCGAGCGCACGGCCGGGCGGGAAACGCTCCGAGTGGGCGCAATTGGGCATGGTGGCCAGCTTCGTCCTGGCGCTGCTTTCTAAGGAGCAGGCGGCCACGTTGCCCGTCGTCGCGGTGATTTACGAGCATGCCTATCGCGGGGACCGCGCCGCCACCACCGTGCGGCAAAAGGTATCGCGCTACGCATCGCTGTGGCTCTTGCTGGCGGCTTATATTCTGTTTCGGATTCGCTTCTTTGGGGCATTCGCGCCCGTGCAGTTGACGCGGAATGTGACGTGGTATGAGGCGATTCTCTCCGCGTTTCCGCTGGCCGGCCTTTACGTCTGGAAGATGATTTGGCCGGTTCACCTGATTGCCTTTTATCCCTTTCACAAGAGCGTGACGCTGCTCGATGCGCGGGTCTGGGCCAGCGTGGCAATCCTGGGACTTTGCGCCGCAGCGTTTGTGGCGCTCTGGAATCGCCACCGCCGCGTCTCGTTCGGATTGATTTGGTTCATCATCAACATTGCTCCCGTGCTGAATTCCCGCTGGTTGGGCCCCAACGTTTTCACGGAGCGGTATTTGTATCTTCCTTCCATGGGCCTCTGCTGGGTGGCAGCGTGGGGGGTGAAGGGAATCTGGGAAAAGTGTGCGGCTCGTCCGCGCGCCTGGCGAATCGGGTTCGCGGTTTTTCTTGGAGTGCTTGCAGTGCTGGCGATGGCGCGCATCGTCATGCGCAACCGCGATTGGCGCGACGACGAAACCTATTATCGCGTTACCCTCGCGGACGTCCCGGAAGCCGCCAGCCTGCGCTTGAACCTCGGCGCGGTATACTGGAATCGCGGGCAGCCGGAGGCCGCGGAGCGCGAATGGAAACAGGCGCTCGCCGTCACTCCGCAAAGCTCGCAGCTTTTGAACAACCTCGGGTTGGTCTGCGAGGGGAGGAAAGAGAACGGCCGGGCTATTGACTTTTTTCAGCAGGCCATGCGCTTGCGGCCCAACTACGCGGACCCGCACTTGAATCTGGGCCGGATCTATGAAGCTGCCGGAAACGAGGCCAAGGCGGAGCTGCAATTTCGAGCCGCCGTAGCTCTCGCGCCGTTGAGCGTGGGGGCAAGGAACGACCTCGGGGAGTTTTACCTCCAGTCGGGGAATCTGACAGGGGCCGAGGCGCAATTTCAGGCTTCGGCGGCAAGCATACCCAATGGGGAAGCCTTTGATGCGCTCGGGGAGATTGCACTTCGCCGCGGGGATCGCGCTGCCGCGGAAGTCGATTTCCGTCAGGCCGTGAATCTCGATGGATTCGATTTTCGCGGGCGTTTCGGGCTCGCGGCGATACTCGCCGCGCAGGGGCGCAACGCCGAGGCTGCGGAGCAATATCGCGCCGGCCTGAGCGTTGACCCGCAAAATCAGCAAGCGCGAGCCGCACTTGCCCGGCTCACCGCGAATTCATCTCATGTCAAAGAGCAAAAACCATAACGACATCGCACGAGGCCGCGGGTTCAGGAGGGCAGGGAAGGCCGCGGTGGGAAATTCGCTCGCCGCACTGCTCGCATTTGTCCTGGCCTGCCCGTGCGCCCGCGGCAGAACGACGGAGAACTTTGCCACTGCCGATGCGGAAGCCTATGTGCAGCAGTTCGAATCGAGCTATCACGATGTAAAGAGCCTGCGCGCCGCCTTCACTCAAACCTATACGCTGGGAGGGAATCCGCGTATCGAGAGTGGAAGCGTGATTTTTGCGCGCGGCGGTTTGATGCGCTGGGATTACCAGCGGCCCATGGAAAAGCTGTTCCTTTCCGACGGTAAGGAAGTTCAGTTTTACGTTCCCGAGGAGCACCAGCTCACGCGCACCCCCGTGAAATTGAGCGACGATTATCGCATTCCATTTGAGCTGCTGCTCGCCCGGCTGAACCTGCGACGAGTATTTGCGCGCGTGGAAATGGCCGATTCAGCGCTGGAACACGAAGCCGGTGACCAAGTTCTGCGCGGATTCCCCAAGAAGGAGTTTGCGGGAGATTACACCGACGTCCTGATTGAATTGAGCCCGGAATTTGACATACGCCGTTTAGTGGTGGATTACCCGGACCGCGGGCGCATGGTGTTTCAATTTGAACACATCGAACGCAACCCGCCTTTTTCGCCCTCGCTCTTCGAGTTTCAGCCGCCTGCCGGCACGGAGATCATCAATCAGCGGTGATCAGGCGTTAAGGACATACTTCTCGATCGCACAGGCCACGCCGCTTTCATCGCAGTGCGATGTCACCTTCCAACCCGGCCGGTGAAGCCCCTCGATGTGGTTTCCCATCACTACGGGCAGGCCCGCAAATTCGAGCATTTCAAGGTCGTTGAAGTTATCGCCGATGGCCATGACGTGTTTGGCGGAGATGGCGCACTGTTTGGCCCAGAATTTCAGCGCGTGCCCTTTCGAGCATCCGCGATTCATGATGTCAAACAGTGCGATGTTGCGCGCCGGGTACTTTGTCCAGGTGAGCTGGACCGACGGCTCGGCGGGCGATTGGCGCAGCAGCGCTTCCGCCCCCTCGATGCGCGCCGGCGGGCCGCCAATCATGATCTGCACGGGGTCGGATTTGATCGCTTCCTGTAAGTCGGGCACGAGCAGCAGTAGATCCAGGCTGGTTTTGAGGTACCAGCCCAGAGGGCCTTCGGGGATCGCGCAATCTTCCATGGTCACTTGGCCGCGCCCGGGCTGATCGAAGATGGCAACCGTGTAGGGCCGATAGGCTTTGACGGCCTCCAGCACTTGCAGGGTAACGCCCGCGGGCAGAAAGTTCCGGTAGACGACTTCGCCTTGCGGCGTGCGAATCAGCGCGCCGTTCGAGGTGATGGTGGCGACGGGGAAGGGAATTTGCGCGACGTAAGGCGCTGCCGCGCGATTCCGCCGGCCCGTCACCACGACCACCTGAACTCCGCGCTCCGACGCGGCCGCCAGGGCCTGGCGGTCCTTCTCAGAGATTTCCCACTGGCTGTTGAGGAGCGTTCCGTCAAGGTCCAGGGCGATGAGGTGAATGGGCATGAGTGGGACATT
>JASHSC010000145.1 GCA_030036915.1 Terriglobia bacterium | reverse complement strand
CCCGGCGCGCTGGATAATGCCTCAGGCGTTGCGGTCGGCATCGGAGTCTCCCGAGCCCTCAATCGGCTGATTCGCGATGGCCACTTGCCTCAGCCACGCCGCTCGATCCGCTTCGTCCATGGCTATGAGACCTATGGCACCCTCGGATTCCTTGAACGATTCACGGGCACAGAACGACCGCTGGCTTCGATCAACCTCGACGTCGTGGGGGCGAAGCCCGAGGTTTGCGGAGGGTGCTTGGATTGGAGCGGTACTACGTCGGTGACGGGGGGCTTTGTCAATTCGGTCGGGGAGACCTTTCTGGTTCAGACGCTGAAGAAAATCAATCCCGGTTACCACCTGCGTGCCAGGCCCTATAGGGGCTCCGGCGACGCGGCCGGCGCAGACCCTATCTATGGCTGCCCATGTCCTTCTCTGCAAACGTGCTGGGATCGCGAAGATCGCATCTACGATGCGTACCATAGCTCTGCCGATACAATTGAGTTGCTCAGCGTCTTGGGCTTGGAAGCCTGCGCGACGGCGACGGCCTTGTTTCTTTTCTACCTTGCTGATGCCGACGCATCTCAGATCGCCGAGCTCGCGGCGAATGAAACCGCAAAAGCGATGGCCGGTATGGACCGGGCTCGCAGCAAAACGTTCGCTCGATACGTGCACAGCCTGCATGAGGCCTCTATTACCGATCTGACCCGGTGGTTGCCCGATGGCAAACAGCTCCGTAAGGATTGGGCGCAGTGCCTCGGTAATCTCCCTCCGGAGCAAAACCGCCCGCGCCGCAGTTCCACCTCCACCCCCGTCCGTACGACGCCATTCTTTGTAATGCGCGAGAACATGGCGCAGCACATCTGGCGGCAGATCAGTGAATCGGGCCTGCCGCTCTGGACCCTTTACTGGGCCGACGGAAATCGCAGCTTGGAATCAATCTGCGAGATGGTCAGTTGCGAACACAGAAAACCCGTCTCGCTCAAGCGCGTGAAGAAATATTTCGAAGCCCTCGCCGAACTCGGCTACGTGAGAATGGAAAGATAGTAGCGCTGCAGGGTTAAACTTTATACTTCCGTTTATTACTGACTAAGTGCTATCGATTGGCGGAAGCTTACAAGGATTGTATAAGATGTCTGTTTCTTAATCTTGCGCCTATGCGGATGAGGGGTAGCTTCTCGGCGGCGGTGGTCGGTCCCGCTTGAGAGGGCCGACCGTCACAAAGCCTCTGGTTTGGGGGGAGGTTGATTAGTTGAGATGGACCTCCCACAAATATGAGCTGCGCGCCGGGTGGTCGTTCTCGCAAATATAGAAGGTGCGGTCGGTGGCATGGACGATATGGTGACATTGCCAGAGAGCGGCTCCTTCATCGTCGCAAATATCCCCCAGTTTCTCGAACGTGCCTTTGCGGTAATCAATACGCAGGAATTCACATCGCCCTTTCTTGCCCGTCACTCCGTAGGCGAAACCATCATCGGATTGAGTCAGTGCGGCGAGCCGGCTGGGCCGGTCCGGCGTGGGAGTGAACAGGAATTGCGTTTCGCCCGTGTGCGGATCGACGCGGTAGAAAGACCCATTGTATCCGCTAGCATAGATGAAGCCGTCATGGAAGTTAAAAAAGGCTTCCGGCTTAACGGTCCCGTACCGGCGATCGGGGTAGGGAAGGCCGCGATCAAAGAATATGAAGCGGTCTGCCCGAGGATCATACTTGCACAGCCGAATGGAATCCACTCCGGGTGATCCCTGCCAGGCGCGCGTCAAGCTCCAATTGCTCCAAACGCATCCCTCGTCGTCCACAAGGATGTTCTCGGATTGAGTCACCCCTCCGGCCCCGGTACCGATCAGCCCGAGATTCCGAGCTTCGCCGGTGCGGAGACTGAATGCCACCACGAATTCAGGGGCAAAGCATAAGCCATAGAGCATCTCACGCGATGCATCGATGGCCAGCGACTGGATGTAAACGTGCGGCAATGGAATCGCTAGCTTGGTCAGTGATCCCGATCGGGGATCAAACTTTACGATGGGACTTCCGGGCGCATGGTGAAACTTATCAACATCGTGCAGGAGAGCGATAGCCGCGTAGAGGCAGCCGTCATCCGCTTTCACAAGGGAGCGGTGGAACTTGCCATCGAAGGAATTCGCGATACGGCTGTAACCCAGATCGACGAACGTGCCAAGACGCCGGTCATAGGCCTTGAAGATGTCGGAATCGAATGAAGTGATCCCCAAATAGATGCGGTCATCGTCGCTGCTGTAGAGTGCGCAGTCGAAACTTATCCACCCTTTCCGCCACTCCGGGTTCCTTTTAAAATCATCGTATTCCCAGTGGTCCGCGACTTCCTTATCCCATTGGTCGCCAAATGACACATTTTGTAGCTTTAATGACCGGATGCGCAGCGCTGGTGTTGACATGAATTGTTCTCCCTTACGACTACTTGTTTACGGTTCACAAATCTGGTGTCTGACAATATTAGAACGCCGTCTTGGAAAATGAGAAATCCCCCGCAATTCCCTGCCTGAATCGCAAATCACGCGTGTCCTCCCGCCAGGCTGAAGAGCAGTACGGCGAGGACAATCAGTGTGAAAACAACATATCTGCGGTCACGTTGTAGCGCGAAGGCAAAAATGCAGAAAATCACGCGGGCGATTGGACTAAAGATCAGAATTAAAATACCAAATTGAATGATGTTCCTTCCGTTAAAGGTGAAGGCATGCTGCAGAATGCCACGGACACTGCGCAGGTCCTCCGGTTCGCGGGCGAAGACCTGATAATGCGGTAGCTCATGTCCTTCGCGGGTGAGATAGATCACCGCACCAACGATCACCACCGCGGCCGCCAGTACCACGCCTCCGCGCAAAAGGTTGCCAACGATGCTCTCGAGGCGTCGATTGGTCCAAGGACGTGGAGCGATGTTCATATTAGAGTTTTCCTGTCACTCCGTGATAGGTCATTTCAATGGCTAGAATTGTGACCACCACAGCGAATACCCGCCGCAGCACGGGTGTGCGCGCGTGCGGTAGGAGGCGTCCCCCAAGGAGTGACCCCGCGAGCACGCCCAGCGTCACCGGCATAGCTACGCCTGGATCGATATAGCCACGTTCAAGGTAAATGCCGGCGCTGGCCGCAGCGGTGACGCCAATCATGAAGTTGCTGGTGGTGGTGGAGACCTTGAACGGAATGCGCATCACCTGGTCCATGGCGATCACTTTAAACGTGCCGGAGCCGACGCCTAAAAGCCCGGAGAGATTTCCGGCCAGGAACATGAGGCCAAACCCCTGGGGCACTCGAAACACGCTGTATTTCTGCTGACCGTCGTCGGAAGGATAGAAAGAGTCGAGATTTAGGCGTGTGGCAAGTGGATCGGCTTTATCCATTGCAAGCTCCTTCTGCCTGGTTTGACCGATAACGTAAGCGGAGCAGAGCAGCAGGATGCCAAACATGGTGGCAATAGCCGAACCGGGCAAGCGCGTGACAGCCGATGCTCCTAATACCGCGCCAATCGTGGTGGCAATCTCCAGCAGCATGCCGATGCGCATGTTGGTAAATCCTTCCTTCACAAAAGCAGCGCCGGCGCCGGAGGAGGTGGCAATCGCGGAGATCAGGCTGGCGCCCATGGCATAATGAATATCGACGCCAAGTGCCAGAGTCAGCAGGGGCGTGGTCACTAGGCCGCCGCCCAATCCTGTGAGCGACCCCAGGAAACCCGCCAATACTGATCCCAGCCCGATGATGAGAGTAAACCCGTAAATATTCAATCCAGGAATCCGTCCAGCAGCTAACCACTAATGTGTGATTGCAATTGAAAGTAGCAGTCCGGCCGTGTTTGTGTTCAGAATTGTGCCGGCGGGACCGTTTCGAGAAAGCACGCAACGCGTGATCCGGCTACCTGTGGCCTGGCGCTAGGCTGCGGCGCTCCTAACTGGCCAAACGGTTGAGCACGTTTCGCGTGATTATCGAGACGACGGAGTCTTTTCCACAAAGACCGTGGCCCCACTCGATGGTAGCGGCGTTGAAGATGGTTCCACGAAATTCCGTTTCATTGATGGCTACGGTTCCGTAACCGTCCGCTTCCCCCTTTGCTTCCCGCAGCTTGACGCCCCGTTGTGCAAGCTGCCCGTCAGTGGCGGTGTCGGCAATTGCAATGATTTTGAAGTGGGTTGAAACGCCATCCTTTCCCGTGTATTGCGGCCGTCCATTGACAAACGCGAGATCGGCGGCATCCGCTTCGACACCGACGATGGAATCCTCGCGGCCGAATTCGTCTCCCTCCTTCAGATTTGTACCCTCAAAGATCCAGTGCGCCGGATCGACAACCCGGTAGAATCCAAACTCTTCTGTTGTGGGTGCTAAAAACACGCCGGGTGTTTGTGTCTTGGCGTTGACATAAGACGTGTACGAAACGCCAATCGTTCGTTGGCGCAGATTGTCAAGGTACTCGAGAAATGAAGTCTCCGGCCGTTCCGGTGTGGGAAGATCGTGGTAATGCGTCTTGGCGCAGAAAATCTGCCTGCCGCTGTCGCGCAATTCGATCTCCTGGTGGAAGCAATTGCCGGCGAACAGCAGGAGATTTCCGCCCTCCTCCACGAATCGTTGCAGAACTTGGCATTCCTTGCGGCTATTGTATTCGTCGTGGCCGACTCGGATGTTTGCACGATAAGCGCGGAGCAGATCGGGTTCGACCTCGACGTCGCTGTTTATGCAATAATCTGCTTGGTAGCCCTGATCTTCGAGCCACGAAATGAAGAATTGATCCCAGATGTAGAAGTTTCCCATGGTGTCAGGCTGAAGCGGGCGCTCGAAGCTGACAAGCTTAGCGTGCTGGTGCCCGGTAGAGATGTAATCATAAAAACATTTGCCGCCGACGTTGTTGTACGCAGCATAGGTATTGGCGGCGATAGTTAACAACATGGGAGCGCGCGGAATTTTGGCGCGGACCACAAACAGGATCTCACGCAACCCCTGAGCGGTTGGAAAGGTCGCCATGTAAACGCCGCTCCTCCACTCATTGGGAATCGTGAAGCCAGTTGTTGAATTCCATCCGAAACCGTCGCGATAGCCGACTTCCGGCATGGGTTGGAGGTCGCCACGCACATTGGGGATCGTATCGACCAGCTCGCGACGAGCGCCCTCGCGGAAGACAAGGATGTCGTAGCTGCATCTGGAGTTCGAGATGTGGAAATCGATCCGCTCGCCGGGGCGTACGCTCATCGGCGTAGCGTACCCACCCTCGGTGAGCTTCGTAAACGAGTTCGCATCCAGTTCGTGGTGCGCCCAGAGGTGTTCGCGTTTCATCAGTGCGAATTTGTTCCAGCTCCTCCTGCGGCTTTCATAGGTCTCTTGAACCTGCCGGCTGGGATGTCGCGGGATACATGCATCGTCGGCCACCTTCCTAAGAAGCCCAGCAATCGAGTCAAGGCCAACCCGACCCATGGTGCGGGACGAATCAGCGCGGTTACGTTAAGTGGCTGCAGGGCTCGCAGCAATATGCCGTCCGGACATTCCGCATCTTAAGGCGCGACTGCCGACGAGTCAAGGTTTTTATCGAAAACAGAATTTAATAAAGTGCGGATGAGGTGTGCTTCAATGAATCCATTATCAGCTTTAAATATGAGTAACACTGACAAACTATGGGCCGCAGATTTTAATCTTAATTCATGAAATCCAAAACAATTAAAGCCAAATGGAGCTTGACATTGTGGCATTTACGTGCTAAATCTAGTCTTCCGTTTAAAGCCATCGACTAGGGGTGAGAATGTCTCCAGTGGTTACGCGCAGGCCTGTGCCGTACCCGGCATTGGGCGGCTGTTTTGAGCAAGATGACATCGACGCCGCGAGTGCCGTGCTCAATGAGGCCGCGGGCCCTAACCCCAATTTCCTAGCTGTTTCCTACGAAGCGGAATTTCAAGCAGCGTTTGCCCGCCACGAGGGCGCGGCCCATTGCGAGGCAGTGAATTCCTGCGGCACCGCTCTCGATTTGTGCATGATGGTGCTGAAGATCGGTCCCGGCGATGAAGTGATAACGACGCCGCTCACCTTCATCTGTACGGCCAGCACTGCGGCGGCTCGCGGGGCTCGCGTGGTGTTTGCCGACATCGATCCCCGCACGCTGTGCCTCAATCCGGAAGCGGTTGAGGGCAAAATAACCTCCCGCACGAAGGCGATCATTCCCGTGCATTTCGGGGGGCTTGCCGCAGATATAGAGTCATTCGATCGCATCAGCGCCGCCACCGGCATCCCCATCATTTACGACAGCGCCCATGCCGTTGGTGCTCGGTCGCGGGGAAGGCCGTTGGGAGGCTGCGGCCAGGCGAGTTGTTACAGCTTTCAATCCAACAAAAATATGACGACTCTGGGCGAAGGCGGTGCCGTCACGACGAATGATCCGGAATTCACGGAGCAAGTGAGGCTCCGAAAGACTTTTGGTTACGTCTATGGACCACAGCTCCGGGTGACGACGATTGGATTCAATTACCGGCTGACCAAGCCGCAGCTCGCCGTTGGCCGCACTCAACTCGCCAAAGTTGATCGTATCAATACCCAGAAGCGTGCCGCGATGCGCCGCCTCACGGAGTTGCTGGCCGATGTTGAGGAAATAATCCGGCCGCCGGATTTTCCGGACGACCACGCGGCGCACCTTTACACCGTGCGAATCGATTCCCGGCGCGTGAATATTTCCCGCTCGGAGCTATTGGAGTATTTGAAGAGAGAATATGAAATTGGAACAGCCATCCACTATCCCGCTGTTTGGTCGTGGGAAGTTCTCCAGCAACTGGACCACGATCGCCGTGACTGCCCGGTGGCCGAGAACGTCTGTGGCGAAATCCTTTCATTGCCCGTGACTGCACAGTCTACAGAAGAGGATTTGGAATACATCGCATGGGGACTGAAACAGACCCTAGCGGCCCTGCGTCGAGCCGTTTAACCTGGCTTCTCGTCGGCGCAGGTGACATTGCCCAAAAGCGTGTCGCGCCAGCGATTGTAGCCAGTGAGCAGAACCGTCTCATGGGTATTTGCTCTAGCTCTCCCGACCGGGCGAAGGAATTTGCTGTGAAGTTTGGCGTCACGAGGGTGTACAGCAACTTGGAACAGGCTCTGTCAGACTGTCCCGCTGAAGCGGTATATCTGGCCACACCCGTTTACCTGCATAGCGGGCAGGCGGCCAAGGTGCTTGCTTCCGGGCGGCACGTCCTCGTGGAGAAGCCGCTCGGCATCTCTGCCTCCGACGCGTCGTTGGCAATGTTTGCCGCACAGAACGCCGATCGACAAGCCGCTTGCGCCTACTATCGGCGTTTATCGCCTCGGTATGTACATGCTAAACAAATGCTCGGAGCCGGTGAGTTCGGGCGCGTGCTCTACGTGCGCGCGTCCTACGCCTCATGGTTTGCACCCATGCCTGGCGAGGCGAAGTACTGGCGAGTCGTTCACGATCAATCTGGGGGCGGTCCCTTGATGGATATGGGTTCCCACATGCTTGATCTGCTGATAGGCCTTTTCGGGGGAGCTAAGGTAATTGAGGCACGAACGGCAAATCGCGTCCACACCTATCAGGTCGAGGACTCGGCGAGCGTGCTTCTGGAGTTGGATGGTGAAATACCGGCATTCATGACGTGCAACTGGTGTTCGAGAAATTGGGCGCACGAGTTCGAGATCGTCGGTACAGAAGCGCGCCTTAAGTGGGACCCATTTGACACCGGTCCCGTTTTGAAAACGGCGGGCGGAAGTACGGAGCCTGTGGATTTCGCGCCGCAGCCCAATGTGCATGCGCCGCTCCTGGAGGACTTTGCGCTCGCGGTGCGAGCCCGCCGCTCTCCAGTTGTGTCGTTGGCTGAAGCGTACAAGACAAACACGCTGCTGGATGCCATCTATGGTTGGCGATAAGCTGTGAGCGTTACATGTCCGTGAACCCAATTAAGCTTTCGCGCCAAAAAGTCAAGGATACTCTTGTCCGAGAGGGCCTCAAAACTGGCGACATATTGCTCGTTCATAGCAGCCTTCGGAGCGTCGGTCCCATCAGCGGCGGCGCCGACGCGTTGATTGACGGGCTACTCGACACAGTTGGCTCGGACGGAATTCTGGCAATGCCCGCGTTTAACTATACGCGCCCGTTACCCACCCCCTATTTTGATACAATGGCGACGCCCAGCCGGGCGGGTGCGCTTACCGAGGTTTACCGGAAGCGATCACAAAGCATACGCAGTTTACATCCGACCCATTCAGTCATAGCCCAGGGTAAACGCGCGGTGGAGTTTCTTTCCGGCCATGAGAAATGCCTCGCATTCGGCGTTGGTTCTCCTCTCGACCGTCTCGCACAAGCTGGTGGTTGGGTGTTGCTCTTGGGAGTGACTCAGACTGCCAATTCCTGCATTCACGTAGGGGAATCGCACGCTGGTGTTAGGAAATTCCATTGGCAAGATGGACCGTCACCGGTGGCGAAGCTACTTACCCCCGACGGCAGGATCGTCGAGCACCCAATCGATTGTTCATCCAGTTGCTCGGCGGCGTTCAACTACTTGGAGTATCCGCTGCGACGCAAGGGAATGCTTGTAGATTTGAACCTCGGCGACGCAACGTGTCTCTTGATGCGCGGAAAGGATGTTATCGCAACTGTAATTGAAGTGGTTCAGGAGAGAGCCGACGCGCTATTATGTAGGTCTGAGACATGCCGTCCGTGTCTATTGGCGAGGAAATACATCTCAGAAAATCTCTATGGCGCGGTGCGATAGACCGCGAAGCAGATAAGGAGATTGGAATCGCCGATAGCATCCGAGAAAATATCCTTCCGTTTTTCCAGTGAGTTGCTCGCATCATGCTGCAGCCATCGCCTGCGTTGTTGACTAGGCATTGACGAGGTATAATCGGTCGGAATGAACAAGCGACCTTCGACGGTTTCCCGGCCGTACCGGCAGGATGCGATTCTCTCGAAGAACTTTGCCGAGCGGGCTGTCTTCAATTGCATCGTAAATCGCTTTGAGGTTTCGGCGCCGGAACTAATTAATTACACAGCCATGCCGGGGTCCACGGTGGCGGGCATCTTGAACCGGCTCGTCGCTAGGGGACTTGTGACGCCTAATGGGACCGAGATCCGGCGGCGAGGACGTCCGAGTATTCGCTATCGCGTCTGCATCCCACGACCAGTTTGCTCGTGCCAAGTGGAGGCGACGCAGGTATCGGCAGCCGTGTTTGATTCCAATCTTGACTTGTGCGGATTGGATGTGCAACCGTCTGACCCCATCAAGTCCGTCGCTGCCGCCGTGGAGGCTGTGCGCAAGGTGGTTGGCCGCCTTCAGGCGTCCCTACCTAAATCAATCCGCAAAGTTACGGAGCTCGCTCTGGCGCTGAACGCCATGCGGCTCGGCGGTCACCGCTTCGTAAGCTCGGTCCTCCCGTGGGCGGATGCGAATTTTGAAAAGGGCCTCGCCAAGACGCTCGGTATGCAGGTTCGAATTGTTCCCGTTTTCGGGCCCCTCATCGCCGAGAAGCAGAAACTCAAGGGGCAGTACCCCGAATCCATTGTACGTTTTCAGGTAGGAGATGGGATTAGCGCCCACATGGCATTCGATGGCGAAAGCTATCTGGGACACACCTCCCTCGCGGGCCAACTGGGGCACATTATTGTGGATCCCAATGGCCCCATTTGCGGTTGTGGTCGCCGCGGGTGCCTGGAGGCGTATTGTGCCGGTCCGGCCCTTCATAGACGGCTACTGGAAGATATGACCTCGGGTGTAACCACGCTCATGGACTTTGAGAAGATGCCGAACATCTCCCCTCGGGTCTCGACGGCGGGTTTGTACGAAGCCTGGAAAGCCGGCGATTCCTATGCACGGGGATTTATGCGCCCAGTGTTCGAGCAACTGGCCTGGTCACTTGGAATTGTCATGGATCTCATGGATCCCGAGCTAATTCTTGCCTGCGGTTATCTTCTGGCTAACCGGCCAGAATGGGTGGAAGAAATTCTGCATCGAGCCCAGGAGTGGACCTTATATTCGCCTTCCCGCTCCATACCCTTGATCCCAGGCCACGCCTCGCTGGAAGATGAGCTGCGGGTGACAGGGACCCTCTATTTCTACCAATTTAACGAATAACTGCCTTTCACTTTGACTCTATTCATGTATTTCGATTAAAATTAAATAACGCTTGTGAGGAGGTACTACTGTCTGACCTACGGGTGAGACAGCGCCTAATGGCTCCTACGCGGTTGAGTCCTTCAGGTATAGATTGCAGGCGCCGTATCGAAGCTTGTCCTATACGAGGAAGCCCGGTAAAGATGCACCGATATGATTAGAGATTATCGCGGTTTTCGTGGAAAACGGCAGATTGGCCAGTTACAAACGCCTTGTCCGCTAGAAGTCCGCTTCGTGTGCAAATTATGATTTTTGCCCCCAAACCAGAAAACGACTTCGCTCATTTTATTGAGACTTATTACCTAAAATGCCGTAGTTGTTTTGACGGTATTGAAGCGATTGCAGGGAAATGGATGTTCCGTGACCTCATTCCCGGCATGAGTGACTTTGACACGCGTTTCATCGTCCGGGACGAGATGACGCCGCAAGATTGGCGTCAGATGTCCATGGCGGTGGGAGAAGCACATTTGGCACTTTGTCGGAAATATCCTTGTTGGTCCCGCGTTCTGGAGCACTTGCCGGGCATCAACCTCACGTGGTCCGAGTTAACCTCCGAAAAGAACTACTATCCTGAATGCCAGCAGTGGACCTTCTACCATTCGGACTGTCCCGCTAAGGTCAATTCGGCTCTGGATTGGTTGGCGAACCGGCCCTGGGATAAGAAAGACGAGTACTTCCATCTCAAGAAATTCTGCACCTACTTCGGCCGCTATAATCGCTCAATTGATCCAGCCATCAACCTCGGCGTTCATGAGAACAAGTACCCTCTGCACAGTCGCATTATGCATTACTTCACTCCCGCCGTTCAGGCCGCCATCTCGCTGCTGGAAAGGCGGGGGATTGCGGGAAAAATCAACGCTCTCGAAATGGCACAGCGCGTTTTCCCCGCATTGACATGTTGGAAGCCCGTTAACGAAATCCTGCGAGCCAATTACCGTGCCCCCAAATGGTATCGCGAACCTTTTGTTTCTCGTCTTGAGGACATGTTGGAATTGGCGCTGCACGAAATGGCCATAAAGCTGCACCCCATGCTCACGCTCATTCCGCCCGGGATGGGACTGGATGTGAGCGAATGGCTGCGAGAGTTACAAACCGCTCCCGTAGACCCAACGCTCCTAATTTCGGAATCTACCCGATTCTCCCGTATGATGAAGGGAAGATTGTACTTTTATGCGCACGCGCCCGCGCACTTTGACACTTCCTGGCTGATTGGACACGAACTGCGGCGCATTGGGAAGAATTTTTTCCAGATCCCGTTTGCCGCGTACTGGAAGCTGAGAACAGGCAAAGTGATTGCCGACTCGACAACCATTCTGGAAGACCTGTGTGGGGAACTCCTGACCCCGGCGGAAGTCGCCGCGACCAGGGAATTTGCCCGGTTGACGCATGGCCCATGGCGCGAAGACGAGGAAAAGCAAGTCGTCTTATCCATCTATCACGTTTTTGATTCTTTTCTTGAAGGGTTGACGAAAATCTGTGACTCTGTGCATGACCTGAACGCCGGATTGCCGATGCTGGGGAGAGCACGGAACTGAACGCAATACTGATTACCCAACGTTATCTTATGCTATTTCTGCGGACGCAGGGAGCCTGATATCGACAATGGCGGCGGGTGAGTGTGGATGGCAGCACTTTGGATGGAGCGGACTCGGCGTATCTATTTCTCCGGATCCGTAAGGATGCTTAAGTGAACAGTATTGGAGCTAAGCGCCAGGTATTACGGCTCGACCTCTCGTATCGAGCTTTAGAGATGCGGCGTGAAGCGGGCGCTCAACCAGCTTGCGGTATCGCTGAGCGATGTCGCCGGTGGTTGCTGCCAGAATGCCCAATCCCTGTTGCGCAGCAATATCACGGAGGGCATGCACGATGCCGATCAGCGTCTCACGGCGGAAATTGGACAGATCATCGTAAGCAAAAACGTTATGCGTTGTTGCCTTGACATACTTTACCGGAAGCGACGCCGCGGCATTGGTCTGTCGCTGGATACTTTTGGAGATGGTGTACCAGTGGTTCTTTGTGTCGACCAGTTCAACACGTAAATCCTGGGGATGGGAACCGCCCCACATCCGGGAGTCGGGGTCAAAGGTTGGAGGTATCTCTACGAAGTTCACCTCACCGGCAAGGCAACGATTGTACCGGTGAGGATAA
>JASHSC010000144.1 GCA_030036915.1 Terriglobia bacterium | reverse complement strand
TTGTCGATCGCTGCGAATCGTGCCACGCGGGCATTCGCGAGCCGGTGGTCATTACGGCGAAGGACATGGGCGGCAAGAAGGTTTTCGTCAGCCATCCCGATCCCGAGTTGCTGGCCTTGCACGACCCCGATAAATTCGGCTGTTCGCCCTGCCACGGGGGCAACGGCATGGCGCTGGAAAGTGTCGAGCGCGCGCACGGGAATTACGAGCACTGGCTGTGGCCGCTTCACCCCATGGCGAATGTCCAGGCGGGCTGCCAGCAGTGCCACGCCATGGACATGGTTCTTGACCACGCACCGGTGCTAAGCGAGGGCAAGGACCTGTTCCAGCGCCGCGGCTGCGTAGGCTGCCATCGGTTCCAGAATTACGATCCCGAGCCGGAGGAAATTGCCTCGGTTCAGCAGGAGACGATCCTGCTCGAAAGCAAGCGCTCAGAAGCCCAGCACAACGTCCAGCGCTCAATTCAGTTGGGCGACGCCGCACCCGACAACGACACGGCCCGGATGTATTACACCCAGGCGGATTCGCTGCGTGTCTCCATCAGTGACATTGACGGACGCATCGAGCAACTTGACCGCCGGTCCAAGGATTTGTTGCGCGACACGAAGAAAGTCGGTCCGGACCTCAAAGAAGTGCGCGTGAAGATTCAACCTGACTGGATTCCCGTCTGGATCTCCAATCCGCACGCCTGGCGCCCCAGCACGCGCATGCCGCGCTTCCGCCTCGCTGATAATGAAGTGAAGGCCATCAGCGCCTTCATCTGGCAGAGTGGGATTGACGCGACGCTTCCCACTCAACCCCAGGGCGACCCGGTGAAGGGCAAAGAGAGTTTTGAAACCCGCGGCTGCCTTGGTTGCCACTCGCTCGATGAATCCAGCCCGCACTTCGCCGCCAACCTCTCGCGCGTGGGCGAAAAGGACAACTACGACTACCTGGTGCGCTGGATTCACAACCCCCGCGAGCGCACGCGCCCCTACTGCCCGTTTGAGAAGCGTGATCTGACCGAAGCCGATTACAAGAAGCACGGGCTGCCCTTTGTGTTCGACATGGATCACAGCAAGTGCCCGAACGACGGCCATGAGCTGCAGGTTGAGCAGGAAACCATCATGCCCAACCTGCGCCTGAGTATCGAGGAATCGCGCGACATCGCCAGCTACCTGATGACGCTCAAGACCAAGGAGCCTTCCTCCTACGCCAAGGCCGATTTTCTGAACGATCCCAGCCTGAAGTCCGAAGGCCACAGGCTGGTGCAGCGCTACGGTTGCGCGGGCTGCCATGAGATCGGCGGCATGGAGGACGAAGGCCGCATCGGCACCGAGCTCACTAAGGAGGGCTCCAAACCGATTGAGCAGATCGATTTCGCGCTTCTCACCCGCGAAGCGCGCGAGCAGGGCTGGTATGACCACAAGGGATTCTTCGAGCACAAGCTCGCCAAACCCGAGATCTACGACACAGGCCGCGACTGGAAAGACCGCGACCCCAACGACCGCCTGCGCATGCCCGACTTCGATTTGAAGCCGCAGGAGATTTCCGCTCTCACCACCTTCCTGATGGGCGCGGTGGATTCGCAGATTCCGCTGCGTTATTGGGACGTGCCGGAGGACCAGCGGCGCGATATTCAGGAGGGCTGGTGGGTGGTGAAGAAATACAACTGCATGGGCTGCCATCAGTTCATGGTGGGGCAGTCGAGCCGGTTAATGATGTTGCCGCACTATCAAACTCCTGAGGGGAGAGACCAGTTGCCGCCCAAGCTCATGGACGAGGGCGCGCGCGTCAGTCCCGACTGGATGGAGAAATTCCTGGCCAATCCGGCGATGGACCCCAAGGACACGGACCGAGACGGCGTACGATCTTACCTGAAGGTCCGCATGCCCACCTTCTTCTTCTCGCCCATCGAGATCCGCAAACTGGTGCGCTTCTTCCAGGCGCTGGCGGGCCAGCCAATGCCTTACATTCCGCCTAAGCTTGAGCCATTGACCGACCAGGAAATCGCCATGGCGCGCGCGCTGTTCACCAGCAAGGGCGCTCCTTGCCTAAAGTGCCATGCCACGGGCGACCCGGCGCACGACAAGTTCGCCACCGCGCCCAATTTCCTGCTGGCCCGCGATCGGCTCAAGCCCGATTGGGCGCGCCGCTGGATGCTCGATCCTTCCATGATCAGCCCCGGCACGGCCATGCCTTCCGGCCTGTTCAAGCCGGTGGGTGACCATTATGTCTTCGCCGGGCCCACGCCCGACATCTTCAAGGGCTATGACGGCGATCAGCCCGAATTGCTGGTGCGCTATATGTTCGAGATTACTCCCGACGAACAGCGCCGCTTGATGAGCATGAGCGCGGAGATGCTGAAGACCTCGGAACTGATCAGGAGTCAGAAGCCAGTCCGCCGGCTGACGGACAGAAGTCAGAATCCAATGCCTTCTGGTCCAATTATTGCTAGAATTGTCGCGCGTCAGGCAGGCGGCTTTGGGAATTAGGGATTCTGACCCCTGTCTCCTGACTCCCATATCTCAAAGAAAGGTTTTTCTGATGAACAAACGAAATTGCATACTTCTTTTTACGGCTTTGATGATTCTTGCGCTGGTCGGTTGCGGCAAAAAAGAGGAAGAAACAGCGGAACAGCCCGCGACGCCCGCCACCAACGCCCCTGCTCCAACTCCCATTGATCAATCAACCGTGGGCGAGGTGACCGGAAAGGTTTCGTTCGAGGGTGCGAAGCCCAAGACGCCAGTGATCCACATGGATCAGGACCCGGTTTGCGTGCAGAAGCATGCCGGCAGCCCTGTCCACGCCGAAGACGGCGATGTGAATGACAACGGCACGCTGCCTAATGTGTTCATTTACGTGAAGTCGGGAGCGGAAAAATACACGTTTGCGCCCCCCTCGGACCCCGTGGTTCTCGACCAGAACGGTTGCATGTATCAACCTCATGTTCTGGGCATCATGGCCGGCCAAACATTGAAGGTGGTTTCCAGCGACGCGACCACGCACAACATCCACCCCATGCCCAAGGACAATCGCGAGTGGAACATGTCCCAGGCGCCGGGCGCAGCACCGATCGAGCAGAAGTTCGCCCGGCCTGAAATCATGGTGCCGGTGAAATGCAATCAGCATCCCTGGATGCGCGCCTGGATTGGCGTCACCTCGAACCCGTTCTATGCAGTGACCGGCAGCGATGGCACGTTTACCATCAAGGGGCTTCCTCCAGGAACTTATACGATTGAAGCCTGGTCGGCCATCGGTGGTACCGGACAGACCTCAGACCAAACAGTAACGATTGGACCGAAAGAAACCAAGACGTTGGACTTCTCGTTCAAGGCATCTTGAGATAAGCCGTGGCTAGTGGTTAGAGGCTAAGAACAAGCTCTCGCGCTAGTGAGTTTCTTATCTCCTTCTGTGTGCTCGAAGGGGATGCCATATTTCTGTGGCGAAGCTCTTTCTAGCCACTAACCACTTCTACCTCTTGGCAAGACGAAAGGAATAATTATGGGCTTGGCGCTTGCGCTGGTCGTGATCTGCATCACGGTTACTTCCTGTTATTTCTTTTGGGCGCATACCTGGTGGTTCCCGATCGACATCTCGACACGTGGCCCGGCGATCGACCACCAGTTCATGCTGACCCTGGTGATCACGGGAATCATTTTTGTTGTGGCGCAGTTCGCGCTTGCCTATGCCGTGTGGAAATACGGCTCCAAGAAAGACGGCCGCAAGGCGCGGTATTCGCACGGCAACAGCGCGCTTGAGGCCACCTGGACCCTTGCCGCCGCCGTGCTCTTCATCGGCCTCAACCTGATGGGTTACAAGACCTGGGCTGCGATCCACTTTATCGGCGCGCCGCTTGGCGCCATGCAGATTGAAGTATGGGGCCAACAATTCGAGTGGTACTTCCGCTATCCCGGCCCCGATGGCAAGTTCGGCCCCGTCCATGTGGAGAAGGTGGACGACGCGATGGGAAATTATCTGGGGCTCGACCGCGACCACGACGCCGACTCCAAGGACGATATCGTCACCGCCACCCTCGCTTTTCCCGTCAATCGCGAAGTAAATTTGATCTTGCGCTCGAAAGACGTGACGCACTCGTTCTATGTTCGCGAACTGCGCATGAAGCAGGATCTGGTTCCGGGAATGGAGATTCCAATTCATTTCACCGCCACAAAAACCGGCCGGTATGAGCTGGCCTGCGCGGAATTGTGTGGATTGGGGCACTACAAGATGCGGGCCTTCGTGGACGTGATGACTCAGGAAGATTTTGATAAGTGGCTCGCGCAGCAGGCCGCG
>JASHSC010000143.1 GCA_030036915.1 Terriglobia bacterium | reverse complement strand
CGCCAGGCTCCCAACGTCTTCCGCATGCGCCTGCTGGGTGCGCGAGTGGTTTCCGTTTCGTCGGGAACCAGGACGCTTAAGGACGCCATAAACGAAGGCATGCGCGATTGGGTCACCAACGTTCGCAACACGCATTACCTGATGGGCTCGGTGCTGGGGCCGCACCCTTATCCCATGATGGTCCGCGATTTTCATCGCATCATCGGTCAGGAAGTGCGGCGGCAGATCCTGGAAAGGGGTGGGAAGCTTCCCGATTTGCTTTGCGCGTGCGTGGGCGGAGGGAGCAACGCTATCGGCTTGTTCTACGACTTCATTCCCGACGCCGGCGTGAAGATGCTGGGAGTGGAGGCAGGCGGACGCGGACCGAAACTGGGAGATCACGCGGCGCGCTTTTCGGGCGGACGGCCAGGTGTCCTGCACGGGTCTTACACTTACGTGCTGCAAACCGACGACGGATTGATTTCAAACACTCACTCCGTCTCCGCGGGGCTCGATTACCCCGCCGTGGGACCGGAACATGCCGAACTGCATCGCCAGGGGCGCGTCGAATACACGCACGTGAGCGACCTGGAAGCGCTAGATGCCGCAAGACTGCTGGCGCGAGTGGAGGGAATTATTCCCGCCCTCGAATCCGCCCACGCCCTCGCGGAGGTCATTAAGCGCGCACCGGCAATGCCGCGTGAGCAGATCATTGTGATGAATCTTTCGGGCCGCGGCGACAAGGACCTGGGCATTTTCCAGTCGGCGGGAATTTTGTAAGTCCTGGTTCAGCCATTTCGGGTTTTCGCGCGGGGAAATGTCGCGCGCAGACATCTGAACGCGGCAGTGTCAGGCTGGATGAAATTCTCCCTCGGCAGAAAAAATTGAACGACTATTTAGAGGCATGGCACCAACAATCACAACCCGCATCGAAACCCGTTTTCGCGAATTAGGCGAGAAGCGTCAGAAAGGGCTGGTCGTCTACCTGACTGCCGGCGATCCCGATCTTGACGCCACAGAGGGGCTGCTCCAGGCGCTCGACCGCGCAGGCGTGGATGTAATCGAACTGGGCGTGCCATTTTCGGATCCTCTGGCCGACGGACCGGTGATCCAGCGAGCTTCGGAGCGTGCATTGCGCTCCGGCACAACGCTGCGAAAAATTCTGGAACGGTTCCCGGCTTGGCGAAAAAGGGTGGATGCGCCCATCGTCCTTTTCAGCTACTTCAATCCCGTTCTGCAACTCGGCCTTGAGAATTTTGCAGCCGATGCCGCGCGTGCGGGAATCGATGGCGCCCTGGTGGTAGATTTGACCCCTGAAGAGGCGGAGGATTACGTTCGAACCATGCGTACGCACCACTTGGATACGGTCTTTTTGGCTTCACCCACTTCGACGGACGCGCGCCTGAAGCGGGCTGCGCAACTTTCCACAGGATTCCTATATCTCATTTCGCGAACGGGCGTCACCGGCGAACGGAGCGAGCTGGCAGCCGGCGTGGGGCCGCTGGCCGAACGCGCGCGCCGGCTTACTTCCCTCCCTTTGGCCGTGGGATTCGGAATCTCCACACCCGAGCAGGTACGCGAAGTCCAGGCTCATGCCGACGCCGCGGTGGTGGGCAGCGCTGTTGTGCATGCCATCGAAGAGCACTATTCCAAAGGCGGTCCGGCGGCCATCGAACAATTCGTGCGCGGGCTCAAAGCCGCCGCCGGGGGAAAATCCGCATGAGCGATCTCGATGGATGGCGAAAACGAATCGATGAGATTGACAAGCAACTGGTGAAGCTCTTGAACGAGCGGTCGCAGTGCGCGCTGGAGATTGGGCAATTAAAGAAAGCCATGAAGATGGCGGCCTGGCAGCCGCAGCGCGAGGCCGAAATCCTGCGCAATGTGGTGAAAGCGAATGAAGGTCCTCTCGATGACGCCGCCATTCGCCACCTCTTTGAACGCATCATTGATGAGGCGCGAACGCTCGAGCGGCATTTCATGGAGGGCGGCAGTTCGTTCCGAAAGGAGTAAAGCCCGATGGTCGTGGTGATGCAGGAAGGCGCGACGGAAGATGAAATTCAAAGTGTCATCAATAAATTGATGGGCATGGGATTTGATATTCACCGTTCGACCGGGGCGCGCCACACGGTCCTTGGAGCGGTTGGCGCGAAGGTGGACTTTGACACACGCGATATTGAGTTGCAGGCTGGCGTGGAAGAGGTCTTGCGTATTACCGCGCCCTACAAACTGGCCAGCCGGCACTTCCGGCCGGAGGGATCGTTCGTAAACCTCGCGCGCGGAGTCACCATCGGCGGTGACCAGGTGGTGGTGATGGCCGGGCCGTGCAGCGTGGAAAGCGCCGAGCAGATCGAAAGCGTCGCGGCCACCGTGGCGACACACGGGGCGCGAGTGTTGCGGGGCGGAGCGTTCAAGCCGCGCACCTCACCCTATAGTTTTCAGGGAATCGGCAAGCAAGGATTAGTTCTCATGCGCCAGGCGGCGGAAAAGCATAATCTTTGCGTGGTCTCGGAGGTCATGGACCACACGCAGATTCCCATGATGCTCGATTACGTTGACATGCTCCAGGTGGGAGCGCGCAACATGCAGAACTACAACCTACTCAAGGAGCTCGGCAAGGTGGCCAAACCGGTTCTGCTGAAGAGGGGAATATCCGCCACTGTTGAGGAGCTGCTGCTCTCTGCCGAGTACATCATGGCGGGCGGAAATTACAACGTAGTGCTCTGCGAGCGCGGAATACGCACTTTCGAAAATTACACCCGAAACACACTGGATATTTCCTGCATTCCGGTCATCAAGAAGCTCTCCCATCTGCCGATTATTGTCGATCCCTCGCACGGGACTGGCCGGCGTGACAAAGTGGCCCCCATGGCGCGCGCGGCGCTGGCGGCGGGAGCGGACGGATTGCTGATTGAGGTGCATAACGACCCTGATAAAGCCCTGAGCGACGGCGCGCAGTCCCTTTACCCCGAACAATTCGAGCAACTGATGAAGGAACTGCGCATGATTGCGCCGGCAGTGGGCAGGAAAGTTTAGTTTTGAAAACCGAAACCTGACACTGCAAACTTGTTCGCGAAGGGACGAATTTCGAGTTTGGGCGAGCTTATTGCCCGGGTTCAATCATTGGAAAACACAAATTCAGAACCTTTTTTTCAGCGAGTGGCGGTCCTCGGCCTGGGTCTGCTGGGAGGATCCTGGGGATTGGCCCTGAAGAGGGCGGGCTTCGCGGGCCGCATTGTGGGTTACGCCTGGCGAGCTGAGACACGCGCGCAGGCGCTTGCCATGGGCGCGGTTGACGAATCGCTGGCCGAAGCAAGCGAGGCCGTGCGCGGCGCCGATTTGGTGATTCTAGCCACGCCGGTTGCGGTAGTTCTTGACCATCTTTCCCGCCTCCAGCCGCATTTGTCGCCGCAGGCGCTCGTCACTGACGTAGGCAGCACCAAACGGCGAATCTGCGAGCACGCCGCCAAGCTCTATGACCAGCGACCGATGTTCCTGGGCGGGCATCCCATGGCGGGAAAGGAGCGATCCGGTCTGGAACATGCCGACGCGCGCCTTTTCGAGAACGCCCGGTACGTGCTGACCCCACTCAACCCAGGACATTCAAACGACCCGCGCGTGAAGGCCTTTCTCGAGCTCATTGCGTCGATCGGCGCGCGTGCGATCACCAGCGATCCCGCGACCCACGACGTGGCCGTTGCCTACCTTTCCCACCTTCCTCAACTGCTCTCCTCGGGATTAGCCGGGCTGATGGAAGAAAAGAATGCCATGGGGAATCTTTCGTTGGAGTTGGCGGCTTCAGGCTTCCGCGATGTGACGCGCCTGGCGGATAGCCCCTATTCGGTTTGGCGTGACATTTGCCTGACCAACACCGAAAATATCCAAATGGCGTTGGACGCGCTGATTCAGAAGCTGGAGTCCATCAAGCTTCACCTGGGCGACCGCGAGCTCGAGCGCGAATTTCTTGCCGCCCATCGCCTTCGCGACAAATTGCGCGTGTTGAACTGACTCAACGCGGAAGGAGAGAACCATGTTAAAGGCGGTCCTGGAAATTCTGGCGACAACACCGGATAAGCTGAAGTGGGAAATCTCCACCTTATCGCGGCGGGAAATGCACGACCACCCAGTTCGCGGAAAATGGTCGGTGCAGGAAATTATCGCGCACATGGCCGATGTGGAAGAAGTAGGCATGCGCGAGCGGGTGGCTGCGATTATCAATGAAGAGGGCCCCACGCTGCGGGCATTCGACCAGGAGGCCCGCGCGGTGCAACTGGGATATAACCGCATGGATCCGCTCGCCAGCCTCGCCCGGCTGCAACGCCAGCGCCGCGCCAACCTGAAGTGGCTCCGAACCCTTCGCCCCTCTCAGTTGAAACGCCAGGGGATTCACCAAACAGTCGGAAAAATTTCCGCCGAAGAGCTGATCACCGAGTGGGCATTTCACGATTTGGGCCATTTGAAGCAGATCCTGGACATCAAGCGTTATGCCCTTTATTCGCGAATCGGAAACATGCGGGCCTTCTACGATCTGAAGTAAGTGCCGCCAGTTCCCCGCTCACGCCGGAGGTCCCTTGAACAACAACAGCATCGTGATTGTGAGCCTGGTTTCTCCCAAGGAGAAAATGTGGGGGCAGCTTGTGATGCTGGAGCCAAAAGGAATCACAATACGGGGAATCGATCTCGCGGCCTTTGACGACTTCATCCGCCAAGTCATTCAGCAGGAGGAAACCGCCGTGGAGCTGAATACGGTTTTCTTCCCCATGCATCGCGTTGAGCGCATCATGGTGGATGAGCCCAGCGGCTCAATTCCCTCGCTCTCCGAGAGGTTTCATGCCAAGGTGGGACTAACTATCCAGGAATATCTCGGAATTGATGTCCCGCGGGCTTGACTCGAAGGTGGTCGACGTAGATACCGTAGGCGCGAGGCGGCGCCTCGCCCCTGCGTCTGAAATTACGACGGGTCAAAAATTCCGAAAAATCGCAATGAATTGTACTGAAATTCTCCAACTTCTTGCTTCTCGGTCAAGTCCCCGAGGTGTTGAGGGCATGGCGCGCTTTGGAATTGTTACGAAAAAAGCTTATGGTGGCTGGTCGATCCCCGCGCTGAGAAAGCTGGCAAGGAAAATTGGACATGACCATACTCTTGTGCAGGAATTGTGGGCGGCAGAAGTCTTCGAAGCGCGGATTCTTGCCACGCTCATCGACGAACCGGAAAAAACTACTTCGCGCCAAATGAACCGATGGGCGAAGGAATTCGATAATTGGGCGATCTGCGATAGCGCCTGCATCAACGTCTTTCGCTACACACCGTTAGCCCACCGGAAGTGCGTGGAATGGAGCTCGCGGCGGGAAGAGTTCATCAAACGAGCGGCGTTTGCGCTGATGGCGGGGCTGGCCGTGGCCGATAAAGCCGCCGGCGACGAGGCGTTTCTGAAATTCCTGCCGCTTATTAAACGTCAGGCGACGGACGAAAGAAAGATGGTGAGGAAAGGCGTAAACTGGGCCTTACGGCAAATTGGAAAGCGCAATGCCCGGCTGAATCGGGCCGCCCTCAAGGTGTGCCGTGAAATTCACGCCCTAGACTCAAGCGCCGCCCGCTGGATTGCCTCCGACGCGCGACGCGAGCTCGCCAGCCCGGCCGTGCAACGCAGGTTGAAAATGGGCCGCGCACAATCGTAGCGCGGGGGTTTCCAACCGCGTTATTCGAATCCGGAATTCGCGATCCGGTATCCAAACCCTGCGGCTCGGCATTGCCGCGCGTCGCCGGTGCGGCCCGATTTCCGGACTTCGGTGGATTCCATCGGACCCCAGAAACCGGAGGCACCGGCGCTACAATAGAAACCCATGTCCACTCGAATCTTCACACCTTCGAATCAAATCACGCTCCTGCGCCTGATCTTTGTGCCGGTTTTTGCGATTCTGGTTCTCGATCAGCATTATCGCGCGGCCCTGGCGGTGCTCACCGCCGCGGCACTGTCAGATATGCTGGACGGGGCGGTCGCTCGCGTGCTGAAGCAGGAAAGCCCGCTCGGCGTGGCGCTTGACCCCATCGCGGACAAAATTCTGATGACTACCGGATACATCACTTTGGCATTACGCGGAGCTTTGCCCTGGTGGTTGACGGTTCTTGTGCTCTGCCGGGATGTCGTCATCCTTACGGCCGCGCTGGTCATCTCGCTCGTTGCGGGGTATCGGCCTTTCCATCCCTCTCTGCTCGGCAAGGTCTCCACGGTCACCCAAATTGCGACCCTTTTCGCAGGAGTATGTCGTAGCGCACACGTCCCCTACATCACTGCGGACCTGCTCGGCTTCTTCATCTACGTCACTGCCGCCTTAACCATGGCCTCTGCAATTCATTATGTTTTCGTCTTGCGGCAGCGCTTCAACACTCCTGAGGTTGATAGCGTCACCGGTCACTAAGGTCGCTTGACAGTAAATTACCATATGGTAATCTACACAATGGTAATTACCGTCGGCAGGGTAAAGATGAACGTGGGAGGCTTTTTCTTGCGCAAGGCAGGTCGCGGTTTGTTGCTAATCTGCCAGATCGGGAAGCGATATTGCCGGATTTAGTTTAGACACTAAAGAAGGTGTTAAAAATGAAGGAACCTCCGGATATGTCTATGAAAATAAAGGATCGTGCTTGGAACCTCACTTCGGTTCAAAGAGCGCTGAGCACGTCTTGAGCGAAACGTAAAAGACGCGGCTAAGGTGGATTTAATCTATGCCCGGCCTGCTTGTAACCTTACTGCAAGTTGTGCGATAAGGTTTGGCAGGTAGTTAGCACATTCGACCTTGAGATAAAGATGCAAATGAATGAAAGGTGCCGGGCAGCAATTGGGGGCAGACCGGAGGGTTCATGATTCGACGTGCGACGATTGCCTCGCTCATCGTTTTGACAATTCTA
>JASHSC010000142.1 GCA_030036915.1 Terriglobia bacterium | reverse complement strand
CGCCCGTTTACTTGAAATTCGGCTTGCGGAACGCGCCGGATATCTACCCCTCCGGCATTCACATCGAGGATTTAGCCGTCAAAATGGGCCGCGAACGCCTGCACCGCGCGCGCATCGCGCTGGATTTGCTCGAGGAGTACGCGCCCGACGCCAGGATGTCGCCGCTGGGATCGAAGGATTTGGGCATTCCGGAATTGGGCTGAGATTCGTCTGCCCAGCGTCTTCCTCATAACTAAGAGGTGAAGGTGTCTCCGCCTAAGTCCTGCTTGCAAAAAGCACGTAAGCAAATTCAGGCCCTGTTGCCTCTGTTTTTGCTTTCCGGAGCCTGCGTCTACGGGCAAAGCGCCACATCTGCGGCAGAGAACCCCCGGAACGACTCCGACGTGGTCCAGTACATCTCGGGAGCGTGGGCACACCTGACGCGCTCGATGAGTGATTGCCAGTCGCTGGTGGATCCAAAGGTCTCAGAGCCGCCGGTTCTTTACCTACCGGCGAATTACAGAGAACCTCCTGCGCTTCAGGCTCTTAATACCAAGTGCAAGGTGAATATTGAGCGCCTTCCCGCCACCATCCATCACCTCGGCGAGCTTGACATCAGCAAGCTGCGGCCGGGCTTGCTTTACCTTCCCAACCCCTACGTCGTTCCGGGCGGCATGTTCAATGAAATGTACGGCTGGGACAGTTACTTCATCATTCGCGGCCTGCTTGAAGACAGCAACCTGGCGATGGCGCGCAACATGGTGGAGAACTTCCTATTCGAAGTCAAGTATTACGGCGGAATCCTCAATTCCAATCGAACGTACCACCTTACGCGCTCCCAGCCGCCGTTCCTCACCGCGATGGTTCGAGCCGTGTACGAAGCCGAACTCGCCGCCGGAAAGAAGGACCTGGAATGGCTTGAGCAGGCTTACCCGGAGGCAGTCAGCGATTACAGTCTTTGGGTGACCACGCCTCACCTTGCCGGTGGCACAGGCCTTTCACGGTACTACGACTTCGGCAAAGGACCGGCTCCCGAACTCGGCGCCGACGAGGAATCATACTACCGCGGCGCGGTCGTATATTTTCTTCTCCACCCGGCGCAGGCGGATGAGGACCTGGTCAAGAACCAAGCGCCTTTCCAATCTGTCGTTTCTGTGGGTCCTGTCTTCTCGGTGTTCGTATGCAAAGATGGAGCGCCGGCACCGGGAGGGGGCTTTCATCCCTCAGCCGGTTGTGATCAGATGGAACGCCTCAGCCTGAGCCGTGATTTCTACAAGGGCGACCGGAGCATGCGCGAGTCCGGTTACGACACCAGTTTTCGGTTTGGTCCGTTTGGCGCGGCCACACACCACTATGCGCCCGTTGATCTCAACAGCTTGCTCTATAGAACTGAGACGGACCTGGCTTGGATGAATCGCGAATTAGGGCACAGGAAAGAAGCGGATGAATGGGAGGCCAAAGCCCGCCTTCGCCGCGCCCGCATGGATCAATACCTTTGGAATGCGAGCGAGGGCCTATACTTCGACTACGATTTCGAGAAGTCCGAGCAGTCTTCGTATAGGTTTGCCACCACCTTCTTTCCACTTTGGGTCGGCGCGGCCGCGCCGAGCCAAGCGAAGGTGGTGGAGAGCAACTTTGCCACCTTCGATCGCCCGGGCGGCATTGATACCAGCCCCTACACAACCGGGGCTCAATGGGACAACCCCTATGGGTGGGCGCCCTTACAACTTGTCGCCTGGGAAGGGCTGCGACGCAATGGCGACGCTGCGGATGCGGGTACTGCCGCTCAACAGTTTCTGAGCATGGTTGCGGAAAACTTCCGGCGCGACGGAACGATGCGGGAAAAGTACAACGTAGTGACCCGTTCATCGGAGACGCAGGTTAAGGTCGGTTATTCACAAAACCAGATCGGCTTCGGCTGGACCAACGGCGTCTACCTTGTGCTGCGCCACGAAGAAGAAGATCGGCGCTGACCCGCAACGATCGAGGGACGCCTGCTCCCCTTAGCACCCGTCCCCGTTATACCCCCGCAATTTGTCCCTCTCTACCAGAAGATCCATTGCAGAAGCGCGAAGATGGCGAAGGAAATCACCGCCCAGAAGATGGGGCGTTTGAGGATGGGCAAATGGCCTTCGCTGGGGATTTCCGTGCAACCGTAGACGAGGCCGACCAACTCTGCCTCGGGTTTAGGTTGCGTAAAAAGGCTAACGGCCAAGGTGACGATCACCGCGATAATTCCCGACCAGAGCAGCCGGTACATGTTCTCGGCCATGGCTTTGGCGTCAATCGAAAGGGCAATCCACGCGAGCTTGCTGGGATCCAACCTGACCAGCAGCCACATTCCGAGAGAAGAGAGTGTGCCCATCAGCAAGCCCCAAAATCCTCCCGCGGGCGTGGCGCGTTTCCACATCATGCCGATGAAAACCGTGGCGAAAAGAGGGGTCATGAAAAAACTGAAGACGGCCTGGGCATAATCCATGATGCTTGCGAACTGCATCACCAGATAAGCCGTGCCGATGCTGATGATCACTCCCAGGATGGTGCACCAGCGGCCCATGGAAACGTAGTGAGCGTCGCTGGCGGTCTTTCGCAAGAACGGGCGGTACAAATCGTACGTCCACACCGTCGCAAATGCGCTCACATTGCCCGCCATTCCGGACATGAATCCGGCGATGAGCGCGGTGACGCCCAGGCCCAGCAGACCCGGCCCGCAATAGCGCGCCAGCATCAGCGGCAGAACTTCATTAAAGCTGTGCTGACCTGGACCCACGGCGCTCTCCGGCACCAATTTGAAGGGGAGCAGGCCGAGGCCCAACAGTCCGGGCAGAATCACGATCAGTGGCACGGCCATTTTGAAAAAAGATCCGATGATGGGAGCGAGTTTCGCCGCGCGAAGGTCTTTCGCGGCAAGCGCCCGCTGCACCACCAGGAAGTCGGTCGTCCAATATCCGAGCGAGCCCATCGTCAATCCAAAGACGATACCCGTCCAGTGGATGCCCATCGGGTTGGTCGTGAAATGGGCCATGGGCCGCCAAAGGTGCGTGTAATCCCCTTCTGGAAAATTCCGGTGGATGCGCGCCACCAGGCCGCTCCAGCCGCCCGCCTCCACCATGCCGAGAATGGGAATCATCAACGCGCCGAACCAGATCAGGAAAAACTGCAAAACCTCATTGAAGATGGCGGAAAC
>JASHSC010000141.1 GCA_030036915.1 Terriglobia bacterium | reverse complement strand
ACGCTGGAATCGATCCTGAGTCAGGCGTGAATGCGATTTCGGAATTGGCCCGTCAGATTCTGCGAATCGAAAAGCTGGCCCGCCCCAAGCGCGGGTTGACGGTGAACGTGGATGTCATTCAAGGGGGCACGCGCGTGAACGTCATCCCAGAGATTGCTGCTGCGCGCGTGGACGTGCGCGTGCCGGCCGCGGCCGACGGCCCACGAATCGAGAGACAGATGCGCGCGTTGCGGCCCATCCATCACGGGGTAAGGCTGGAAATCACCGGCAGCGTGAACCGCCCACCCCTCGAAAGGAAAATGGCCAGCACGCTTTTCCGCAAAGCGCGCGAGCTGGCGCGCGGGATGGGCCAGGAATTAGACGAAGCATCGACGGGTGGCGGTTCAGACGGCAACTTTACCGCGGCACTCGGAATACCTACACTTGACGGCCTGGGCGGAATCGGCGATGGAGCTCATGCGCGCCACGAACACGTGGTTCTGCGTGAGCTGCCCAAGCGTGCGGCACTGATTGCCGCATTGATGGCGACAATCTAGGATTTAGGAATAAGGAGTCAGGATTCAACGCCCGGATTGCCCGGTTTCGAAGGAACGCATTCCAATCATTCATTGCCACTCGGTCCTAAATCCTGAATCCTTTTCTCACGGCCCATACTTCTTCACAAGGAAATTCGCCACATCCTGTTCCAAGCCGGGGTAATCGGACCGGATTTCATCCTGAAGGACAGTACCGATGTCCTCCGATGACATCGATTGCAGCATCTTGCGGATTTCCCCCATGCCGAAGCCGTCGCGCAGGTATTCGAGCGCGGCCAGCGACTTGGCATAAACCAGGGGTACTTGGTCCGCGGGCAGATTCACAAACGGTCCCTCGAGCGAGGAGTAGAGGGGGAGACTACCCGCGGCAATGTCACGGCCCAACTGGCTTCCCAAAGTCGCGGTACTGGCGCCTTCCTCAAGCTGGGCTAGGCCCTCATTGAACCAGACAGGGCACCTGCCCAGCGTAATCAGGCGGACAAAGGAATGCGTCAACTCGTGTCGGAGAATCTGCGCCAACTTCGGAGTCATTTGGGCAAGCCCGGAAACGGGGACGCGGATTTTCCCGTCATTCAGTGCGCCCACCCATGAAGGCATTCGAGTGATGTCGCGAAAGGCTTGATTGGGATAGACGATTACAACGATGGGGTCGGAGGGCGTATAGTCCAGGTCCAGCACGAGGTCCTGGAAAGACCCGTCGAGGCTGTTCAGAATTTCAGCGCTCAGCCGGTCATTCTGCTGGCCATCGTAGCGTAGCAGGAAATGCTCGCTGCGAATTTCCGCATAACCGCCGGATACTTCACGCTCGCGCTCCGCCTTTGCCACCGCGTCGCGCAATTGGGGATTGTCCGCGACGGCCAGTGCCTTGTTCCATTGCGCAATGGCCTGGTCGAGGTCCTCCATGCCGTAGAAGGCAGAGCCCAGGAGCAGGCGGAAATCCGGGGCGCGGGGATAACGGTCCGCCTCCGGCAGCAAAAAGTCAACCGCTTCGGAGTAATGCTCCTGTTTACAAAGCAGGTAACCGAGCGCGAGGTCCAGGGCTTGGTCGTGAGGCATGTACTTCAGTGCCTCGCGGTATTTGGCGATGGAGGCATCGGGTTGCCCCTTGCGCATGAGAAAAAGTGCCGCAGCCTGAAGGCCCTGCTTGAGTTTGTGAAGATTATCAGGAGTGGGATGGGTTGCGGCTTCATCGGTCAAGCGCGCGAGATAGGTCTCATCCACAGCATCGTTGTGAATGGCAGGCGACGCTGAGTCCACCGTCGAGTCCACGGGCGGCGCGAGAGGCAGGGGAATATCGCGATTGGGCCGGGCAGTTGCTGGCGCCGGGGCAGAAGCGTCTGACTTCTCCACGCGGTCCACACTGGACTTGGAAATTGCGAATTCGCCGCCGCCCGATTCGAGAAAGATTTGTTTATCGTCTTCTTTAATAACCTGGGCATCGATCTTATTTCCATTTTTAAGATAAATAACATCGGCGGCCAACAGAGAAGGGAACAAAAGAAGGCCGAACCACAAACTCAGGTTCCATCCAGCAGATTTGCGGCGGGCAAAGCGTACTCGAAATTCCAGGCCTTCGGCCATTCTGTTGGCATCATACAACAGCGCCGCGCGCGCCGTCGAGTTGAGGGCGAGCGGCTTCAACAGCACCAGCTTGGGACGACCGCAGGTCAGCGAGAAAACCCGCAGAGCGCGACCCCGCGCCGCATTATCCCGGCGGCCATTGAAACGCTCGCCCACCCAGCACGTGAATGTGCAAATGGAACACCGATTGCCCGGCGCCGGCGCCGCTGTTGATCACGGTGCGGTAGCCTTTCGGCTCCAACCCCTGTTCACGCGCCAATCGTGCCGCCAACAGGTGAAGATGGCCGAGCAGCACTTCGTCTTCGGCACGGCCGTCCGCCAGCGAGGTGAGGTGCTTGCGCGGAATCACCAGCAGATGCACAGGCGCTTGCGGGTGGATGTCCTGAATCGCCACGGCGTGTTCATCCTCGTGAACGATTTGGGCGGGGATGTTTCGATTGATGATCTCGCAGAAAAGGCAATCCATAATCAGTTCATCCTTACGACAAAGGTTTGCGAGGCCAAGTTCGCGCTGCGAATCCTTGCCGCCAATTCCTGAGCTGCGGCCTCTGAATTCTCATGGCCCACGCGCACGCGATAGAACATTCCATCCCCGCGATCAAAGCTTTGGATCTCCACCGGCGCATAGCGAGCTTCAATCAGTGACTTCAATCGTCCGGCATTCGCGGGGTCGCGAAAGGCACCGACCTGAACCGCGAAGACGGGCGCTTCGGGAGTCTCGCCAAGCCCCACGATTTCAAGCCGCACTCTTGCCAGGCCGGGCATCCCCATGGCCTGCGCGGCTGCTTTGGAGAGATCAATGATGCGTCCTTCCACGAACGGGCCGCGGTCATTGATCCGCACTGTCACGTCGCGGCCATTATCGAGGTCGTGGACGCGAACTTGCGTGCCAAAGGGCAGGGTTCGGTGCGCCGCCGTCATCTTGTACATGTCGTAGATCTCGCCGCTCGCCGTGCGCCGCCCATGATAGGGAATTCCGTACCAGGAAGCGATTCCTTCCTCTCCCTGAAGGGTGGAGCCGGCAGTACTGCCTGGAGCGCCCGTTGCAGGCGGCGTCACACCGGGAACCGGCGGCGGAATTCCCTGTGAGGTAGGAGGCGTCGTCTCATGGCGGTGCCGGCATCCGGCGGCGAAGAAAAGCAGGGCCATTCCCACACTCGCTCGGACGGCGAGCGATAGCATTCTTTGATGCGGCGTTTCCGTCAGCAAACTCAGCACGAGGTCAGTGTTGCGCCTTCTCCAGGCGGTCTGCAAGTTTCGCCAGGCGGTCCGCGGCCTTGCGCAAATACTCCGCCATCTCCTGGCGGGTTTGGGGGCGGACGTTTTCGTTAAAGCTCCTCCGCAACTTTTCGAGTTCGCGATCGAGAGCGCGTCCCGCATCTTCGAATTTCATGATCTAGCTCCAACCCAGTGCAATCATTCTAACCAAGCAGCGCACGCGCGACAAATGAAATTCCAGAAGACTCGCTACGTCGGATATAATTTGGAATTACGCTTGTAGAAAAAGGCTTGGGAATGTCCCTACCTCCAAAACTGTGGTTCCAATGGCAGCGGCTCAAGAAAAAATTCTCTTCGTCCTTTGGAACTCAGGAGAGCGCGCCCGCCAGTTCAGTTCGCATGTGCCCGCACTGCCGGGCACTCATCGATCGTGACGCGAAGACGTGCCCTCTCTGCGGCGAGTCTGCCGGTCCGGTGCGCGCCCGCGGCGGTGGGGGCACTCCCGGCCGCGTGATGGGCGTCATTCCCATCCCCACCACCGCCAGCTCCGTGATGGTCGCCATCAACCTCGCGCTCTATGCCGTCGAGTGGTACATGACGCAGAATGCCGGGGGAGGATCCGCAATGGGAGGAATCAGCAGTCAAGTCCTCCTGCGGCTCGGCGCCAAGGCCCCCTACATCCTGACCGGCCAATGGTGGAGGCTGGTGACCGCAATGTTCCTGCACGTCGGGTTGCTCCACATCGGAATGAACATGTGGTGTCTGGTGGATTTGGGTCCGGAGGTTGAATCTCTCTTTAACGCCGCCAAATTCACGTTCCTCTATCTGGTGACGGGCATTGTGGGGTTCCTGGTGAGTCTTTGGTGGTCCCCATTCGGGTTGTCGGCCGGAGCGTCCGGCGCCATCATGGGACTTATCGGAATCTTGATTGGAGCGAGCTTTCATCACGGCCACCTGGGAAAAGAATATCGCAGCCAGCTCTGGCGCTGGGTCATCTACATTGCGATCTTTGGCCTCTTCTTCAGCGTGGATAACGCCGCGCACCTTGGG
>JASHSC010000140.1 GCA_030036915.1 Terriglobia bacterium | reverse complement strand
CCTAAGCCCCAACCCCAGCCCCAACCGCCGTAGCCGCGGAAGCCGTACCCATAGCCTCGGCCGTAACCATAGCCACCACGGAAGCCGCCTACCCCACCACGGAAACCACCGCCAATGGAGCCACCGCGGAAGCCACCGCCACCGCCATGTCCACCACCACCGCCATGCCCTCCACCGCCCCGGGCAAATGCCGTGGTGCCGCACATACTCAAACCAATTGCCAAAGACAATAGAACGATATGCAGCCTGCGCATATGTCCCTCCTAGCTGAGAGCGTAGCACTTTTGGGTGCCTGAAACAAGTTCACCCGAACTATTAGATGCAGTTTGCTGTAGCGTCGATCTCCGACCCGTCGCCCGAAGACGGCTTTGGGGCGCAGGGCGATCGACGATACCGCAGGCGACAGAACCGCCGCAACAGTCCATGTGCCGCAGCCTCACACCTCAAGCTTTTGCCCTAACGGGCCGATAGAAGAATGCGGAGGAGCATGCGCTCGCCGCCGATTTGGGGTCGAGGGGCTTTTATTGCTGTGTCCCAAAACAAGCGCAAAAACACCGGCACGATTCGGGTCGAAGAAGCATTACGACAAAGCGAAGAGCGAACTCGCCTGATCGTGGAGACCGCGCTCGATGCGATGGTTACCATGGATCACCAGGGCCTGATTACGGGGTGGAATCCGCGCGCGGAGAAGATTTTCGGCTGGTCCCGCCAGGAGGTAATGGGCCGCAGGATGTCGGAGATCATCATTCCGCGCCAATATCGCGAAGCGCACGAGCACGGCCTCCAGCACTTCCTGGCTACGGGCGCGGGCAAAGTCCTAAACCAGCAGATTGAGATTACCGCCCTGCATCGCAGTGGCCGGGAATTCCCCGTTGAACTCGCCATCTGCCCGGCCAAGCTGGGCGATCAGTGGACCTTCAGCGGGTTCATCCGGGATCTGACGCAGCGAAAGAAGGCGGAGCGGCGTCTGGCCGCCCAGTACGCCGCCACTCGAGCCTTGGCAGAGTCCAAAAGCGTCAGCGAAGGAATGGCGCGCGTGCTCCGACTGGTGTCGGAAAGCCTTGACTGGGAGATGGCGTTCTTCTGGGGGGTCAATTCTCACTCCCGAACCCTTCAAGTTGAAAGCTCCTGGAAGGCGCCCGGAGTGGATGGCGAGGCCTTCCGCCAAATCAGCGCGCAGACATTTTTCACGATTGGGATCGGCTTGCCGGGCAGGGTGTGGGAATCAAAGAAGCCCGCCTGGATTTCCGACGTCTGCACGGATAACAATTTCCCGCGCATTCCTTATGCCCTTCAGGTGAACCTGCACGCGGCATTGGCCTTCCCGGTAATGATGGTGAACGAAGTGGTGGGAGTCCTGGAGTTTTTTCACCGCCAGAGGGAAGAGCCCGACCAGGATCTGCTGGCCATGTTCGCGGCCGTGGGCAGTTTGACGGGCCAGTTCATTGACCGCAAGCGCACCGAAGAAGCCCTGCAACGCTCCCATGACGAACTGGAATTCCGAATTCAAGAGCGCACGCGCGAACTGACCGAGACGAACGCGGCGCTGCGAGCGGAAATCATCGAGCGACAGCGAACGGAGGAAGCTCTTGTGCAGGCCAAGGACGTGGCCGAGGCCGCCAGCCGTGCCAAGGGTGAATTCCTGGCCAACATGAGTCACGAAATCCGCACGCCTATGAACGGCATCATCGGCATGACGGAACTGGCGCTAGATACTCCCCTCAGCTCGGAGCAGCGCGATTACCTGTCCATGGTCAAGGATTCCGCCGATTCCCTGCTGACCGTCATCAACGATGTCCTGGATTTTTCCAAAATCGACGCCGGCAAGCTCAGCCTTGACCCCAACGAGTTCGATCTCTTCGATATGCTAGCAGGGACGTTGCGCTTGCTTTCGTGCCGCGCCGGGCAGAAGTGCCTGGAGATTACCTGGAACACCGCGCCGGACGTGCCCCAGCGCATCGTGGGCGACCCGGGAAGACTGCGCCAGATCATCGTGAACCTGGTGGGCAACAGCATCAAGTTCACCGAAAAGGGTGAAGTGGCGCTGGCGGTGGAGGTCGAATCCCGGGCAGCCGACAGCGTTGTGCTTCACGTGCGCGTGCGCGACACGGGAATCGGCATCGCCCAAGACAAGCAGAAGAGCATTTTCGAAGCCTTCACGCAGGCTGACAATTCCATGACGCGAAGGTACGGCGGCACGGGTCTGGGACTGACCATCAGCTCGCGCCTGGTGCAGATGATGGAGGGCAGAATCTGGCTGGAAAGCCTTCCGGGCGAAGGGAGCACCTTTCATTTCACCGCGCGATTCGGCCTGCCGAAAGTCGCGCGGGTGGATGAGGCACCGCTGCGCATCGCCAATCTGCGTGGCCTGCGCGTTCTGGTGGTTGACGACAATTCCACCAACCGGAAAATCCTGGAAGCCATGTTGAAGCACTGGCAAATGGAGCCGCTGCTGAAGGAGGACGGACCGCAAGGCCTGGATGCGCTGGAACGGGCCGCGGCCGACGGCACACCTTTTGCACTTGTCTTGCTCGACGCCCAAATGCCGGAAATGGACGGCTTTTCCCTCGCCGAACTGATCGGCAAAAACCCCCGGCTGGCAGGGGCAACCATCATGATGTTGACCTCGTGCGGGCAGCGCGGCGACGTAGCGCGCTGCCGCGAGCTCGGAATCGCCGCTTACCTCATCAAGCCCATTCGCCAGTCGGAGTTGCTGGAAGCAGTCCTCGCCGCTCTGGGCAAGCCGACGGCTCCCGGAGCGTCTTCCGCCATCGTTACTCGCCACACCTTGCGCGAAAACCAACCGAAACTTCGAATTCTACTGGTGGAGGACAACCCCATTAACCAGCAACTGGCCATTCGGATGCTCGAAAAGCGCGGGCACAGGGTGACCGTTGCCTCCGATGGCGCCCAGGCGTTGCAGGAATTGCATAAGGCCAAGTTTGACTTGGCATTGATGGACGTGCAAATGCCGGTGATGGACGGGCTCCAGACTACTCAGGCCATTCGCAAGGACGAAGAGTCCAAGGGAAGCCACCTGCCCATCATTGCCATGACCGCCCATGCCCGCGACTCCGATTCCGACCGCTGCCGCGCGGTGGGAATGGATGATTTTATCTCCAAGCCCATCAATGCGGATGAACTGGTGGAATTGGTGGAGAGATACCTGCCTGCCACACCTCCGCCGACAATCGGACTTCCGCCGGTCGCAGCGCCGGGGGGCAACGGCAAGGTCTTTGACCGCTGCGAGGCGCTTCGGCGCATGGGGGGCGACGAAGACCTTTTGGCGGATCTGGCCGGAGTTTTCCTCAAAGATTATTCCCAACAGGTAGCAAACATCCGCAATGCCATGCAGCAGAGCGACTGCCCTGGGATTGAGCGGGCCGCGCACACCTTGAAGGGCTCCGTAGCGGCTTTCGGCGCCGGCCGCGCAACTCAGGTGGTGTTGCAGTTGGAGACCTCTGCGCGCTCCGGCGACCTGGGCGAGTGTCGGCGGCTTCTCACGCTGCTCGAGCCGGAGGTGGATGCGCTGAAATCCGAATTGCAGTCTCTGCGGTGCGCCGGGGCATGAGGGTGCTGGTTGCGGAGGAAGATCGACGGACATCTGCTCGCTGCTGCTCACTTCCAAAGGCAGGGGCAAGGAGTGATCATCGTCCGGCAAAGCCGGAGGCTTTTGCGGTGGCTGGCCCCTCAAAGGGGCCTGACCGCCGCCAAGGAACCCCTCACCCTATCACCCCTTCTCCCCTCTCCACCGGGGAGAGGGAAGAGGGGGAGGGGAGTTGGGGGGTGGGGTCCTTTCTATACGACGAAAGCCCGTGATTTGCTGATTACCGGAGATGTCAAACTTCGGCTGCCTCTCCAGCAGAGCCGGGGGATCACCCAAGGATTTGCCACTCTCATTCTCGGGGTAGCTTCCACCACAGGTCACGCCAATCCTGATTCCCCGGTTCCCCGCGCCTATCAAGCCCTCCATTCCGCCAAAAACGCCGGATGAAAGCGCTACTTCGTAGCCTGCAAGCCAGCGACATGAGGTGTGGCGAAGCGTTGCCTTCCCCCGCGGCCGGAGTTATGTTGGGAGGTGGGGGAGTTGAGCTTTGAATTTTCGCCTAAAGGTTTGAGGTCCGCTGCAATGAGGGGGATTTCACGCAGAGAGTTTCTTCAAGCAGGCGCGCAGGCGGGAGCGGCGGTGGCCGCGAGTGGATTATGGACGCACGTCTCGGGTAAACCGGAAAGCCCGCCGCCCTCGCCACTCGAGCAATTTGATTACGCCGACGTGTTCATCACCAGCGACCTGCACGAAGCGCAATTGCGCAACACCCACGCGGTGCTGATGGCGCTGAGCGATGACAGCCTGCTCAAACCCTTCCGGGAAATGTCTGGAATGCCGGCGCCGGGCGATGATCTGGGCGGATGGTACCACTACGACCCCGATTACGATTATCGCAAGAACTTTGGTTACGGGTTTTCTCCCGGATGCAATTTCGGGCAATGGGTTTCGGCGCTGGCGCGCGCTTATGCCATTACCGGCGACGAGGCGACGCGCCTGAAGGTTCTGCGTCTCAATCGACTGTACGCGCAGACCATTACCGCCGCTTTTTACGAAAAGAACCGCTTTCCGGCCTACACCTACGACAAACTGGTGCTGGGCTTGCTCGATTCGCACACTTACGCACACGATCCGCAGGCGCTGGCGATTGTGGAGCAGACCACGGACACCGCCCTGCCGCATCTGCCGTCTCACGCGGTGGAGCACAACACGGTTTGGCGCACCGATAAAGACCCGAGCGATCCTTCCTGGACCTGGGACGAATCCTACACCATGCCGGAAAATCTGTTTCTGGCCTACCAGCGCGGCGCTGGGCGGCGGTATTACGACCTGGGGATTCGTTACCTCGATGATGGTCCCTGGTTCGATCCGCTGGCGCGCAACCAAAACGTGTTAGCCGGGCGTCATGCTTACAGTTACGTGAACTCCCTGAGTTCGGCAATGATGGCGTACCTGGTAGCGGGAAGCGAGAAGCATCTGCTCGCCGCCTGCAATGCCTTTGCCATGCTGGAGGAGCAGAGCTATGCGACGGGCGGATGGGGTCCGGACGAACAGTTACGCGCACCGGGCAGTGATAGCCTCGACGCCAGCCTGACCAACACCCACCATAGCTTTGAAACTCCCTGCGGCTCGTACGCCCACTTCAAGCTGACACGCTATCTGCTGCGCGTCACCCGCAACGCCGGCTACGGCGACAGCATGGAGCGCACGATGTACAACACCGTCCTGGGGGTGAAACCCCTTCAGGATAATGGCCAGGCTTTTTACTACTCCGACTACAATTTTAACGGCAAGCGCGTTTACAAGGAAGACCACTGGCCGTGCTGCTCCGGGACGCTGCCGCAGGTGGCCACCGATTACCGCATCAATACCTATTTTCGCGCGCCGCAAGCCGTCTACATGAATCTCTACGTGCCCTCCACTCTGCGCTGGATGGAGAATGGCGCGGCACTCTCACTGACCCAGCAGGGAGGGTATCCTTTCGATGGGGATGTCACTTTCACGTTGACCACGACGGCGCCCACCGAGCTTGCTCTCCACTTCCGGATCCCCGCGTGGGCGGAGGGCGCATCACTCGCGGTCAATGGGGTTCGGCAAAAAGAAGTGGCGGCGCCGGGTCAGTTTACCGAAGTTCGCCGCGAATGGAAAACCGGCGATCGCGTGGAGCTGGAACTTCCCTTGAAAATGCGCCTGGAGGCAATCGATGCCAGGCACTCCGGCACGGTGGCGCTGCTGCGCGGGCCCCTGGCGTTGATGGCGGTCAAACACCAGCAGGACGCTCCGCTGCCCAAGCTGACACGCGAACAACTGCTCGGCGCGCAGCGCCTCAGCCAATGCCAGTGGCAAGTAACTTCACCCGATGGCCCCGTAAACTTGCTTCCCTTTACCTCCCTCGGCGACCTGCCGTACACGACGTACGTGAAATTAACGGACTCATGAGGATCAAGTGCGTGCCGAGGAGCTATCTGAAGACCCGCCCAGTTGCCGTTGTTAGGTGGTATTGCATGCAAAATCCTGCTCATGGTCGCGGGGCGGAAGCACGACGGGTGGGTGCCGTCCGGGCCGCTTTTGCGGTTCTTCGCCTTCCTGGATGTCCCAGTATTCCTTGGGTTTCTCGAAGGGCGTGTTGAGAATGGGTTCGGAAACCTCGAAACTCATTTCGCCCTTCCCCAATTCGCACAGCCGCGCACCCCGCATAGCGGGATTGCCCCTCCCTCGTCAAGGAGGGCACCCGTTGGCGGCGCGCCGCTACCGGCGGGCGAAGTGGTCATAGCCGCGCGGTTCCAGGGGCTTGGACTTGCCCTCGGGGGTGACTAGCGTAATGGCTCTGGCGGGTTGGATTTCTCCGATGCAGGTTAGGGGCGTTCGGCCGAGGCGGTGGGGGACCTTGGGTTGCTTCGCTTTGGGAACGGTGAACAGCAATTGGTAGTCTTCGCCTCCGTGCAAGGCCAGGGCGAGGGCGTCTTGGGCGTCGGGGACGGGCGGCGTGGGCAGGGGGTTGACGAATATGGCCGCGCCCACACCGCTGGCTTCGCACAAGCGAGGGAGGTCATTAGATAGGCCGTCGCTCAGGTCCATCATGGCGGTGGCGAGGCGGTGATTCGATAAGAACTGGCCTAGGGCGCATTGCGGTTCAGGGAAAAGATGGGCGGCTAAGGAGGCTCGGCTGGCTTGATTGGCTCGCTCGGCCGTCTCGGCCTGTTCTGACCTCTCGGCCTGCCGGGCTTGAAGTGATAGTTTCGGACTTTTTGTTCGTCCTTGGGCGCTTCTTGTTTGCTTTTGCAGTGTGCGCAGGCCGAGCGCCGACATTCCCAGTCGACCGCTCACGTAGATAAGGTCGCCGGGGCGGGCTCCGGCGCGGCGCACGGCCTGACCCGCCGCGACTTCTCCGACCACAATGGCGTCAATGGTGCAGGGGCCGTCGACCACCGAGGTGTCACCACCGATCAACTCAACCCGGAAACGGCGGGCGAGGGCGAATAGTCCTCGAAAGAACCGTTCTAGCCATTGGCGTCCCGTGCTTGGCGAAAACGCCAATGAAATCAGGGCGTAACGCGGCGCCCCACCCATCGCCGCGATATCGCTCAGCGATCGCGCCAACGCACGGTGGCCAACCGATTCCGGCGGGTGCAGGGTGGTAGTGAAATGAACTCCCTCGATCGAAAGGTCAGTGGTAAGAATCAGCTCGTGGCGGGGCGGGACTCGCACCAACGCGGCGTCATCACCGATTCCGAGGGCCAAGCCTGCAGATCGGCCTGCTGTTCGGCTCGGCGTCCGCCGCGGCGCGCGCCTATTCGCCTGCTGGAGAATCCAGGCGATGAACTCCGCTTCACTCTTGAATGGCCGCTTGTGGCGCATGGGGCGGTTGAGTCGAAATACCTCAAATGGCAGTTTAGCTTATAAGTGCATTTGGGGGGGCCGAATCATCTTGGCGTAGGGGCACACGAACGACCGGAAAAGCAATCTTAAGAATTACAGTCCATCGAGACTAAGAATCGAGGCGCCTCCCCGACACGATGATGAAATCTTAAGAAATCCGTCATATACCCTTGACAATGCGGGAGAGATTCACTAGGATGCCCTCGTTGAGCATTTGGTAGGGCTGTGGCACGATTTTCGGACTATCCACTGTTGGCTCCTCTGCGGTATCGTCAAGCGTCGGAAATAATCGTTTTGGGTAAACTCATTGATGGATAAGAAATTCTACACATTCCTGATTTTCCCCGGAGCACACGGGCAGCTTCACAAGGTCCGCCTGCCATTCTATATTGTGCATTTAGTACTGGCGTTCAGCGTAGTGGGAATCATGACCATCGCGGCGCTGGCCAACAGCTACGCCCGCATGCTGTTGAAGGTTTCCAATTACAATAATCTGCGAACGGAGCGCGAGGCCTTAAAGACGCAGAACCGAAGCCTGGAGAACGCCGTCACCACGACGAATGCCAAGCTCGACTCCCTGCAATCGCTGGCGTCTGAGGTGGCACTGACGTACGGGTTCGGGGAAGCCCGTCGCCCCAGGTTCCCGGAGGCGGCGCTGGCGCTGGCGGCTCAGACCAATTCCACAGTCGAGTCGAGTTATCAGGCCTCGTTGTACGCCTTCAACTTGATCCGCCAATCAACTCTGGGACCTGCCGCAGATGTAAGCCCGCTTGGAATATTCACAGGTGATGAACCCGGGCATGCATCAGTTCCTTCCATATGGCCGGTGCGGGGCCAGATTTCGGCAGGCTTCGGGCAACGCCTCGATCCCTTCAGCGGAGAGGGAGCATTCCATTCCGGGCTGGACATTCGCGCGCCCTATGGCACTCGGGTCGAATCGACTGCGGACGGCATTGTCCTGCATGCTGGCGTCGAGTCGGGTTATGGCAATGAAATAATTATAGACCACGGATTCGGAATCATGACGAAATAT
>JASHSC010000139.1 GCA_030036915.1 Terriglobia bacterium | reverse complement strand
CAGAACCAGAGCAAAAACCAGGTAAGTGGCGGCCACGTGGCAGAGGATGCTCGTCAGGTGCCAGCCTCTAGGGTTCAATCCAAATAAGGCGTGGTTCAATCGAAACCACAGGAGAAAAAGCGGCCGGTAGTAATTGCCCTGAATATTCGGATAGAGCTCCGCCCAGGCGTGAGAGGTGAAGTACTTGGGCAAGTAATGCCAGGCGTGAATGGCGGGGTTCTCAATAATCTGCGGTTTGTCGTCGTAAACAAACGGGTAGCCAATCGTCGGGACATAAACAAGAAAGGCGAGGACGCATGAAACCGCCTCAGCGACGCCGCGGCGTGCCATCCATCCTAAGGCGTTGGACTTTTCGGGTGAGCTTTCTACCGGCATGCGTTGCCCCAGGCTCGAACCGGGAATTTTGCGCTTCCATCGTGACCAGATGCGAGGACAAAACGCAATAGAACGAAGGTAGGGGTTCAGGGTTTCACACCCACAACCAGCAGGGCCCCTTCCGCCTTGAACCGCCTCATTTGCGCGGCATCGCGAAACCATCGGCCGGTGTAGACCTCCGGAGTGGGCGAGAGATCGGGAATGCGGCGATGCTGAAGGTTCCGGAAGCCGGCGTTCGCAAAGAGGCCCTGCCATTCCGCGGCGGAAAGCAGGTGGGCGGGAGTTTTGTAATGAGCGCCCCACTGGTGGCAATCAGGATTGTCGCGGTAATAGTTGACCAAGACCCACGCGGAACCGGCTGGCACGAGCACGCGAAGAATCTCGCCCAAGCCGCGCGCCGGGTCGTGCCGGTAGTAGGCGGATTCCACCGAAATGACTTTGGTAAACGAGTTCGCGGGCGCCGGGAGTTCCTCCGCAGTCCCGCGCAGGAACTGCGAGTTGGGAAGATTGGCGGTCGCAGCCTGCGCATGCCTGATCATTTCGTCGGAAACATCGATGCCTGTCACCGATCCATTCGACAGAATTCCCGTCAGCTGCCGCACCAGCCAGCCGCTTCCGCAACCGAGGTCGAGCACGCGATCGTCAGGCTGCAAATTCATCAGCTCGAGCGTGGGAGGAACGATGGGAAGATGGCTGTCCTCCATCTCTTCGCCCTTTCCCTCCTGCGCCCAGCGGTTGAATTCCTCCTGAAGCTTGACCTCCGCCGCTTGATTTGGTTCCGGCATGTGAAAGTGGTCCTGTTAACGGTAAGAAATAATCACCGACTCCGGCGCCGGGGGCTGGCGGAAGTGCTCGCTCTTCCTAAAGCCGGCGTTGCGGAACATGCTATCGAACTCAGAGAACGTGTAGGCATCGCCGTGCGGAGTTGAGCCCAGCACGATCATGCTGAACGTGGCGGCTTCGGGCGGTGTTACGCGGTCGTCATTCGGCACGAACTCCAGCGTAATGGCGCGGCCGCCGGGAGCGAGGGCGGCATGGACCTTACGCAACAGGCCTTCGCAAGTGGCGATATCAAAGTGATGCAGAAAGTTGGTCAGCAGAATCAGGTCGTAGCCCTGGCCGAACTCAACCTCGAAGGCGCTGCCGGGAATGGTGGAGTAGCGCGCGGCGACGCCGAACTTCTCAGCGTTTTCCTTCGCCACTTCCAGCACGCTTGCCCAGTCGAGCCCCACGATCTCCGCCTGAGGGTTGTGCTGGGCGATGGTGATGCCGAACAGGCCGTGGCCGGCGGCGATATCCAGCACACGGCATTTGCCGCCCTTTTCCGCCTTCACCAGTTTTGCAATGCCTTCGGCCGGCATCTTCATCAGCGGCGCCATGTTGCGGGCGAAATCCACCCAGATGGGATTTTCGTTGCTCACCGTTCCCTCTTTACCCATCATCGTTCCGCCCTTGCGCACTGCGGCGGTCAGATCATCAAAGGCCTTGATGAAGTCAGGGGAATCCAGGAAATGCGAGATGCTGCCCATGTAGGCGGGCGAGCGGCGATCGAGAAACATCGCGGCGTCCGGAGTGAGCCCGTAATGTGAATCGCTCTTGGTGAGGTATCCCATGATCGTCAGATAATCGCACAGGATGCGAACGCCTCGCTCTGCGGCGCCCGTGCGCTGGGCGATGTGCGCCGAAGTGTTCTGCCCCTCGCCAATGGACGTAAACACGTCGAGATCAATCGCCGCTCGCATGGCGGCAGTTTGCTGGAAGGCATTCAACGTTTGGAATAATCTCCCGGGATTCGGCGCGGCCGCAGCCGTCGCCTTTGCCTTGGTGGTCCGGCTCTTCGTTTTCGCCGCAACTTTCCGTTTCGCTGTTTTCTTCATTAACACGCCTCTTTCCAAACGCCGGCACATTCAGCCCGCCGCGTTGGGTGGAATTGATTCGTGTGAGATTCTCTAAATCCGCAGCAGAGCAAGCAGATTCCGCGGAAGCAATTTCTGGCCCACCGGGTCAACACGCAGGCCAAGTGTCTCCAGCGCCGTTGCGCCCAGAACCGACTCTTCGCCTGGTTCTCCGAACGCAACGGGCACTGCACCTTTTCTGCCATCAATAGTCAGCAAAACTGCCGAAGTTTCTCTCTCCAGTGTGCGTCCATCCGCAAGACTGAATGGCAGAGTCGAAATGGGCTTGATATCGAGCTTTTGCAGAGTGCTGCGCGGAATCCGGGAAATCGTCGCGCCGGTGTCCACCAGAAGCGAAACTTCCTCCGAGCGTCCGAGGCTCGACATGTTCGCGAGCTTAACTTTAACCTCAAACAAACCCATGGTGACCCTCTGTCCTCACCCCTGCACCTTGGCCAGCAATTCCACAAATTTCTGCTCGCGGTCTTTCTGATCGAGCCCCAGGTGTTTTTCCATCACCTGCGTGGTGTTCATGGAGCAGAACTTCGGGCCGCACATGGAGCAGAACGAGGCTTCCTTGTAATAGTCGTCCTGAAGGGTTTCATCGTGCATGGAGCGCGCCGTCTCAGGGTCGAGTGAAAGCTGGAACTGCTTGTTCCAGTCGAACAGGAAGCGCGCGTAGCTGAGGGCGTCATCGCGGTCGCGGGCACCGGGGCGGTGGCGGGCCACGTCGGCGGCGTGCGCGGCGATTTTATAGGCGATGATGCCCTGGCGCACATCATCTTTGTTGGGCAAACCGAGATGCTCCTTGGGCGTCACGTAGCAAAGCATGGCCGCGCCGTGCCAGCCGATCATGGCGGCGCCGATGGCGGAGGTGATGTGGTCGTAGCCGGGAGCGATGTCTGTAACCAGCGGTCCCAGCGTGTAGAACGGCGCTTCGTGGCAAAGCTCCACTTCCTTATCCACCTGAAGCTTGATCTGGTCGAGCGGAATGTGGCCAGGACCTTCGATCATTACCTGCACGTCGTATTCCCAGGCTTTGCGCGTGAGCTCGCCAAGCGTTTTCAGTTCGGCAAATTGCGCTTCGTCGCTGGCGTCGGCCAGGCAGCCCGGCCGCAAGCCGTCGCCGAGCGAAAATGACACGTCGTATTTCTGGAAAATTCGGCAAATGTCTTCAAAGTGCGTATAGAGAAAATTCTCCGCGTTGTTCTCCACGCTCCACTGCGCCATGATGGCGCCGCCGCGGCTTACGATCCCGGTAATGCGCTTGCGCGTGAGGGGAATGTGCTGGCGCAGCACGCCGGCGTGGATGGTCATGTAATCGACGCCCTGGGCGGCCTGCTCCTCAATGACCTCGAGCATGATCTGCGGCGTCAGATCTCGCACTTTACTGACGCGAGCCAGAGCTTCATAGATCGGCACGGTGCCGATGGGCACGGGGCTGTGGCGCAGAATGGCCTCGCG
>JASHSC010000138.1 GCA_030036915.1 Terriglobia bacterium | reverse complement strand
AACACCTGGTCAAGATCCAACCCATTCCCACACCCGCCCTCATCCCGCAGCGCGAACTGCAGCCCGGGGAACAGTACCGTTTTCACTTTGATATGGGTCAGTGCATCGGCTGCAAGTGCTGCGTCGTGGCGTGCAACGAGCAGAATGGCAATCCACCCGAAATTAATTGGAGGCGCGTCGGCGAAATTGAAGGGGGCTCGTATCCCAACACGCGACGCTTCCACCTCTCGCTGGGTTGCAACCATTGCCTTGAGCCGTCGTGTCTGATTGGCTGTCCCGTGGACGCCTACAAAAAGGATGAGACGACGGGAATCGTGCTGCACAGCCCGGACGCCTGCATCGGGTGCCAGTACTGCACTTGGAATTGTTCTTATGGCGTGCCGCAATACAATCCAGAGCGAGGCGTGGTGGGCAAGTGCGACATGTGCTACGGCCGGCTGACCGATGGGCGAGAGCCGGCCTGCGTCACCGCCTGCCCGCAAGGCGCAATCCGCGTCGAGATCGTCAACCTGGCAGAGTGGAAGCAGGAATACGAAGGCAGCGCCAATGCTCCCGGCTTGCCCTCTGCCGGCGACAGCATCTCGACAACCCGCATTTCGATTCCCGAGCATCTGCCGCGCGATACCAAGAAAGCGGATTTTTGGCGAGTGAAACCCGAAGCGCCGCACTGGCCGTTGGTCATCATGACCGTGCTCACCCAGTTGTCCGTAGGAGCGCTGGTGGTGGTTTGGCTTGTGCAGATGTTGGGAGGGTCGGAGCGCCTGGGGCTTGCGGCATTGGCGGCACTGACAGTGGGTGGGCTTGCTCTGAGTGCCTCCACTTTGCACCTGGGGCGTCCCGTCCACGCCTACCGCGCTCTTAAAATGTGGCGTCGCTCCTGGCTAAGCCGCGAGATCCTCATGTTTAGCGCCTTCTCCACCATGGCTTCGCTCTATGCCGCGGCCTTGTGGTGGAAACCCGGCGCCGGCCCCCTCTTGGGCTTTATGACTTGTTTGTTCGGAATCGCGGGCATGGAGGCAAGCGCCCGGATCTATCGCGTGAAGGCGCGTCCCGCTTGGAATAGCGCGCACACCTCAAGCGAGTTCTTTCTGACCGGGGCATTGCTCGGACCACTTTTCGCCGCCGGCGTCGGTGTGTTATCCGGGCGATGGCTCGCAGTCTGCGTCACGGCCGCCTCGCTACAGATCTTCAATCAGGCAGCGAAATTCCTGCGCCTGACGGCTTCGGAGTCGTTCGAAATGCAGGCCTCGGCCCAGCTTCTTTCCACGAAGTTGAAGCCGCACCTCCTGTTGCGCGGAGCATTGGCGATCAGCGGCGGAATCTTGCTGCCCCTGGCCTTCACCGGCCGATGGGCTAACTGGACGGCATTTGCCCTGGCGTTCGCCGGCGAAATCCTCGGCCGCTATCTCTTCTTCGTCAGCGTCGTGTCCAAGAATATGGCCGCTTCCTATCTGACAGCAGAGAAGGAGGCAGCATGACCCTGAAGCGCCAACTCGGGCTCGACATACTTTCTGAACAATACGCCTTCGCCACCGATCCGGAGTTGGGCTACACCTCGGCGCAGAAAATTCCCGACCGCTGGGTCGCCACCACCTGCGGGTACTGCTCGGTGGGCTGCGGAATGTTTGTGGGCGTAAAAGATGGGCGAGCAGTGACCGTCCGCGGCAATCCCCATCACCCCGTAAATCTGGGCAAGCTATGCCCCAAAGGGCTTTCCGAGCACTACACCCTGGAAGCGCCCAACCGAGCCAGGCACCCCCTCCTGCGGAAGAATGGAAAGCTGGTGCAAGTGGACTGGGACGAGGCCCTGGGCAATCTGGTGGGCAAATTTCGGGCCGTTCAGGAAAAGCACGGCCCAAATGCTTTGGGCGTAATCAGCACCGGGCAACTGGTCACCGAGGAGTTCTACACCCTCGGAAAACTCGTTCAACTCGGCTTCGGCACCAGGAATTTCGATGGGAACACGACGCTTTGCATGGCCAGCGCCGTTTCGGGCTACAAGCGGTCGTTCGGAAGCGATGGTCCGCCGGGAGCGTATGAGGATTTGCAGAAGGCCGACGTGGTTTTCCTGATTGGCGCGAACATTGCCGACAATCATCCTATCCTCTGCCAACATTTGGAAGCGAATCCCCGCAAAACCCTGATCGTCGCCGACCCGCGTGTCACCAAGACCGTCATGATGGCGGATCTCTACCTGCCCCTCAAACCGCGATCGGATATGGCGCTGATTAATGGGTTGATCCACATTCTCATCCGCGCCGGCGCGATCGATCGCGATTTCATTTCCGCGCACACCTCCGGATTCGAAGAGCTGGAGAAGTCAGTGGCCCGGTACACGCCGGCCTATGTCTCAGGGATCACCGGCCTGGGCGAAGATCTGATTTTGAGAACGGCGTCGCTGTATGGAGGCGCAGAGGCCGCATTTATCGGCTGGACGATGGGAGTGAACCACAGCACTCAGGGCGCGGAGACGGTGAATGCCATCAACAACCTCGCCCTGATCACAGGAAACATCGGCCGGCCTGGCGCTTCTCCCTTTTCCATAACCGGGCAGTGCAACGCAATGGGTACGCGTGAAGCCGGATTCGCATCCAGCCTGCCGGGATATCGCAAGTTTGAGTGCAGCGACGACCGGGAAGCGCTTGCAAAACTGTGGAACATTCCCGCCGCCCGCATCCCGGCTGCCCGCGGGCTGGCATACCCGGACATCATCGAGGCCGCAGTCGGAAAGAAAATACGTGCCTTGTGGATCATCGCCACCAACCCGATAGTCTCCTTCCCCAACCTCGACGTGCTGAAGCAAGGGCTCGAGACGCTGGAATTTCTCGTCGTGCAGGATGGGTTCCACCCGACGCCGACGTCGGAGATGGCCCATTTGGTGCTGCCCGCAGCAATTTGGGGCGAGAAAGAAGGCACCTATACCAACTCCGAGCGTCGCGTGAGCAAGGTGAATCGCGCGGTCGATCCGCCAGGACAAGCCAGGGCGGACTTCGACATCTTCCTCGCTCTCGCAAGAAAACTAGGTTGCTACGACGAACTCTTCTCCGGTTGGACCCGGCCTCGCGACGCCTTCGAAGAATGGAAGCGCGTCTCCGCCGGCCGGCTTTGTGACTATTCCGGCATGACCTACGAACTTCTGGAGCAGCAGGGCGGGATTCAATGGCCCTTCCCGGAAAATGCTCAGGAGCTGAAAACCACACGGCTCTATTCCGATGGCCATTTTCCGTCTGAGGACGGTAAAGCCAGGCTGCTCCCCGTTCAATGGGAGCCGTTTCCCGAGCAGCCCAGCCACAAATTCCCGTTTGTTCTCAACACGGGGCGCACGGTGGAACACTGGCATACACGGACCAAGACCGCACAAGTGCCCATCCTGGAAAGAATGTCCCCGAACGCCTGGCTCGAGATGAATCCGCGGGACGCGGCGGCGCTTCATCTCAAGCCTCACGACCGGGTGGATGTTCAGTCAGCGCGAGGCGTCGTCCGGGGGGTGGAATTGCGTGTGACGGAAATCGTCGCGCCCGGCCAGGTCTTTATGCCCTTTCACTTTGCCGAAACCAATGCCAACCAGGTTACACAGAGTGCGTTTGATCCGATCTCGCGCGAACCGAACTACAAGCAGTGCGCGGTGAATGTTGTGCCAAGTAAATCAAACGTAGGAACGTAGAGCTATGGATCTCGCAAGACCGCTTGAAAAGGACGGAAAGGCGGACCGCATCCGGCTGCTGGATTTCACCAGCCCCCCCATGCGCGCCTTTCACCTTTCCTGGTTCGCCTTCCTCATTTGCTTCGTTGCGTGGTTCGGCATCGCACCGCTGATGGCCGTGGTACGGGACGATTTGAAGCTTACAAAAACGCAGGTGGGCAACACCGTGATTGCTTCCATGGCGATTACCATCTTCGCGCGTTTTCTCACCGGCTGGCTTTGCGACCGCTTCGGCCCGCGGCGCACCTACAGCGTGCTGCTGCTTCTCGGAAGTCTGCCGGTAATGGGAATAGGCTTTTCACATAGTTACCGATCATTTTTGCTCTTTCGGCTGGTCATTGGCCTGATCGGGGCGTCGTTTGTCATCACCCAGTACCACACCTCCGCCATGTTCTCGTCGCGGGTGGTAGGTGCTGCGAACGCAATAACGGCAGGTTGGGGCAACCTCGGCGGCGGTGTGGCCCAGTGGCTGATGCCGCTGCTGTTCGGCGCGATCGTGGGCCTCGGCGCTGACAAGTTCTTGAGCTGGCGCCTTGCGATGGTCGTCCCCGGAGCGCTGATGGCGCTTACGGGCATTGCCTACTATCGCTTCACAGCAGATACGCCCAATGGCCGGCCGTTTGTGCCAAGGCTCGGCGGGCAGGCGTTCTGGGAAGCGGCCGCTGATTATCGCGTCTGGATACTTTTCCTTCTCTACGGAGCGTGCTTCGGAGTGGAAATCACCGTGGATAACATTGCGGCCCTCTACTTTACCGACACTTTTCACCTGACGCTTAAGCTGGCTGGAGTTGTCGCCAGCTTGACAGGAATGATGAATTTATTTGCTCGCGCCCTCGGCGGCATGACGGGCGATTGGGCCGGCCGGCAATGGGGCTTGAGGGGCCGCTCACTGCTTCTCGGCGTGACCCTTTTCGCGGAGGGGTTGGCGATCATGCTGTTTTCCCGGATGAGGGAGATCGAACCTGCAATTGGCGTTTTCCTGGTGGTGGGGCTTCTGTTGTGCATGGCCTGCGGCGTAACTTTTGCCATTATCCCTCTGGTTCGCCCGAAGGCGGTTGGGTCGGTCTCCGGGATCGTCGGGGCTGGGGGAAATGTAGGCGCGGTTCTTGCCGCGATGCTCTTCAAAGTTGAGGGAATCTCGGGGGCTACCGCCTTCTTGATTTTGGGCGGCATTGTCGCCTTTGCAGCTTTGGGTGTCTTTCTGTTGCGGTTTCGTGAGTCCGAGTGTCACAAAGCGAGTACTGTTATCAAAGGGCAGGTCTTTGCGCAGGTCGAAGTGCCCGCATTCGAGGAGCGGTAGCGCCGGGCTTTAGAGGCGCGTAGTGGCGGGTCGTCCACGCCCCGGCGCTATGCTTGGTTCTATAATATGGATCCGGCGTCACCACCTAAGGCGCGCACGCGTGGGGAAACAGCCCGATTGCCAGTATTTATCCCGGCGGCACGAATGGGCAATTCGGGTATGTTGAAATGAACTATCACTTTTAGGAACTCTTGCATGCCCACGTCAACATTCAGCGGGCTCCGCGTGCTATCCCTGGAAAGCCGGCACGCCGGCGAAGCTTCGAAATTGATTACCTCGTATGGTGGACACCCGGTCACGGTGCCCGCCTTGCGCGAGGTGATGCTCGAACCCAATCCCCAGGCCCGGTCTTTTGCCGCCAATCTCCTCAACGGCAAGTTTGACATGGTGATTTTCCTCACCGGGACAGGCATTCGCGGACTCTTGGGATCTCTTGAGGGCGTATATGCGCCTGCGGAACTGCGGAGCGCGTTTGGCCATGTGCAAGTGGTGGCGCGAGGGCCGAAACCAGTTTCCGCTCTCCAGGAATTCGGGGTGAAGCCGGATGTGGTCGCGCCCGAACCGAATACTTGGCGCGAGATTTTGCGCACGCTCGACGGCCGGGTCGGGCCGGAGAAACTGAATGGTCTGCACGTGGCCGTTCAGGAATACGGCGTCCCCTGCACGGGACTGCTGACGGGCCTCAATGAGCGCGGCGCGCGCGTGACGCGAATTCCCATCTATCGTTGGGCGCTGCCGGAGGATATAGCTCCCTTGCAAAACGCCGCCGGAATGATCGCGCGAGGTGAGATCGATGTGGTTCTGCTGACCGCCGCCGTGCAAGCCGACCATCTTTTTCAAGTGGCGGGCGAGATGGGGATTAAAGAATCCATGCGCGGGAAAATGGAACGCATGGTCATCGCTTCGGTTGGACCCACGACGTCGGAGTACTTGGGTTCCCACGGTTTGCGGGCCGATCTGGAAGCCTCGCACCCCAAGATAGGCCTCCTGGTTGCGGAAGCAGCGGCCCGCTCCGCCGAAATTTTGCGCGAGAAGCATAAGGAGCAAGGGCTGGATTTCCTGCATGAAATCGGCCATCGCATGGCTTGCTCCACGCCGTTGCGAGAAGTGTTGAGGCGAGTGGTGGAGTTTGCCGCCAGCGTCGTAAAATGCGACTCGTGTTTTGTATACATCCTGGAGGACAATCAACTCGTCCTGCGGGCTTCGAAAAATCCGCATCCCGGCGAGGTGGACCGCCTCCGCCTTGGTTTGGATGAAGGAATCACCGGCTGGGTGGCGCGAAACCAGCAACCCGTGGCCATTGCCTGCAACGCCTTCCAGGACACCCGCTTCCAATTTTTCAATGAACTTCCCGAAGACAGCTACGAAGCCTTCCTCTCCGTCCCCATCCTCTGCCGGGGGCAGGTTGTTGGGGTGATTAACCTGCAAAACCGGCAGCCACACGCCTACACGCGCCGCGAAATTCGGATGCTTTCTACGATCGGTTTTTTTGTCGGCGCGGAAATGGAAATTGCCCGCCTGGAAGAGAAAAGTTCGCAGCTTTCCCAGGAGCTCGAGACCCGCAAGATTGTCGAGCGCGCCAAAGGAATTCTTCAGCGCGAGCTCCAGGTGAGCGAAGAGGAAGCCTACCTCTCCTTGCGGCGGCAGAGCCGTCAAATGCGCAAGTCCATGCGGGAAATTGCCCAGGGCATCATTCACGAACGAACCTCGGGTGGCCAGAAGAAATCCCTCCAATAATTCTTTCTCGACAGCTACTCACCCGTGGTTTATCAGTCTCCGGGCGCGTATAATTGCCGGCCATGATTTCGGTTACGAACCCCACCACCCCACCGAATCCTCCCAATCGATTTTGGCGATTCATTCTGAATCTGCCATCGAAAATTTTCGGCCGAGTGCAGTGGCAGGCCCCGGAATGGGTTCACTGGACGGGGCGGCAATTCGGTAGGGCCGTGGGGTTCCTGATTGCGGACCTCAAGCGCCTGGCTATAGCGATTCTGGCCGTGGTAATCGTGGCGGGGGGAATCGCCTGGTACAAAACACGTCCACGGCCGCATTACATTCTATTTGACGTCAACGAGCCGGTGCTCACGACCTACAACGAGAACGGTGTCCCCACCATCTCCCCGCTTACGGTTGACTTCGAGGGAGCCGCGGCGCCTCTTGCCAACATCGATAAGCGTCTCACTACAGGAATCCAAATCTCACCCGGCTTCGCCGGTCAATGGACCTGGGTGAATGACAAACGCCTGCAATTCACGCCGAGTTCCGACTGGCCGATTGACTCGACCTTCACCGTCAAATTTGCGCACAAGGGATTTCTGGCGCGTGGCGTGCAGCTTGAGCACTACAACTTCGATTTCACGACGCAGCCGTTTGCGGCAAAAATCACCGAAAGCAAGTTTTATCAGGACCCGCAGAACCCTACGCAGAAGAATCTGGTGGCCACCGTTAGCTTCACGCACCCTGTGGACACATCAACATTTGAAGAGCACGTCTCGCTCACGCCCGCCAAGGACGCGGAGTTCCTGGGCCTCGCTCCCGACAGCAAACACTTCACGGTGGTGTATGACAAGCTGAAGCTTTTCGCCTACATCCATTCTGCCGCCCTGCAAATGCCCCGCGATGACACCACCATCACGCTCGCCGTCGCCAAGGGCATTCGGGCGGCGCGGGGCGGGAACGAGACCGGCCAGGAACTTCAGGCCGTGGTGGCGATTCCCGGGCGCACCAGCCTGCGCTTTGACGGCGCGCAAATGACCCTGGTGGATAACGCCCGCTACGAGCCCGAGCAGGTGCTGCTCTTCACCAGCTCATCACCGGTGCCGGAGCAGGCCTTCACCGGATTGGTTTCCGCTTACTTGCTGCCCATCCGCAGTCCTCGCCAGACTGATGAAGACAAAGAGCCCTACAACTGGGGCGACGAAACAGAGGTCGGGAATGAAATCCTGGCAAAATCGCAGTCGCTTCCCCTTACCTACGTGCCTTCCGACGGTGGCGACCAAACCACGCACGGGTTCAAATTCAACGCCCCTGTGGGCCGCTGGGTTTACTTGTGGGTGAAGGACGGCGTGGAGGGAACGGGCGGCTACATCTCCGGCAAGCCTTACTCCGCAACCATTCAAGTAATTCCCTATCCACCCGCGCTCACATTCCTCGGCAAGGGCGCCCTGCTGCCCCTGGCCGGCGACAAGAAAGTGGGATACCTCGCGCGCGACGTTGCGAAAGTCCAGGTGGAAGTGGGACGCGTGCTCCCCAATCAACTTCAGCACCTGGCAGCGCAGATGTGGGACTTTTCCAAGCCCCAGCTCGGGGAGCTGGAAGATGCCATCGTCGAGCGGTTCTACGTTACCCACGATTATCGCGGCCAGAAGCCCGGAGTGCCGCTCTACGACAGCATCGATTTAAGCCAATACCTCCAGGACAACGGCGGAAGCAAGCGTGGACTTTTCCTGCTGCACATCCGCTCCGTGCCGGTCGCCAAAAGACCGCAGGATAGCGAAAACGGCGAGAATGAAGACAGCAATCAGGAATCCATTGAAGACTCGCGCCTGATTCTCATCACCGATCTGGGCTTTATCGTCAAGCAGTCGAATGGCGGCAGCCGCGACGTCTTCGTGCAGTCGCTCCATCGGGGCGAGCCCGTGGGCGGCGCGCGCGTGGAAATTG
>JASHSC010000137.1 GCA_030036915.1 Terriglobia bacterium | reverse complement strand
CGTGGCGGGAGTATCGGTGCGCTCATAGACCATTTCGCCGAATTCGTTGGTGAGCGCGCGATGCCGCTCGGATGGGTCATGCCCCGTTTTGGCAAGAATCTCCGCCGCCAGCAGGCCAAGAATCAGCCCGTCCTTGTCCGTGCTCCAAACGCCGCCGCCCAGGCGCAGGAACGACGCACCGGCGCTTTCTTCACCGCCGAACCCCAGCGCGCCGCCCAGCAATCCCTCCACAAACCACTTGAAACCGACGGGAACTTCCACCAGCTTGCGTTTCAGGCGCGCCGCAACGCGGTCAATCAAGCTGCTGCTCACCACGGTTTTGCCCACGCCCGCCGCGGCCGGCCAGCCTGGGCGATTCTGGTAGAGATAATCGATGGCCACGGCGAGGTAATGATTGGGATTCATCAGCCCGCCCGTGCGCGTTACGACGCCGTGGCGGTCGGCGTCCGTGTCATTCGCAAACGCCACGTCAAAACTGCCCCTGCGCTCGATCAGGCTGGCCATCGCGTAGGGGGAGGAGCAATCCATGCGGATTTTACCGTCCCAATCGAGGGTCATGAAGCGGAACGTGGGGTCAATCGAATCGTTCACGACGGTGATGTTCAGATGGTAGCGTTCGGAAATCGGCGTCCAGTAGGCTACGCTCGCGCCACCGAGCGGGTCGACGCCAATCTTCACTCCCGCGCCCCGGATGGATTTGAGATCCACGACGTTCTCGATGTCCTGCACGTAGTTGGCGACGTAATCCCAGGGTTTGGCGGCGGCGCGCGCCCGTGAGTATGGCACGCGCGGCACGTCGCGAAGGTTGTTCTCAAGAATCTGGTTGGCGCGCTGCTCGATCCACTTGGTGACGCTCGTATCGGCGGGGCCGCCCTCGGGCGGATTGTACTTGAAGCCGCCGTCTTCGGGAGGATTGTGCGACGGCGTGATGACGATTCCATCCGCCGGGCTTGCGGGTTTCGAGCAATTGTAATTCAAAATGGCGTGCGAAACGGCGGGAGTGGGCGTGTATCCGCTCGAGGCGTCCACCATCACCTGAACGCCGTTGGCGATCAGCACTTCGAGCGCCGTCGCGAGGCCAGGCTCGGAAACAGCGTGCGTGTCCCGGCCGATGAAAAGCGGTCCGGCAATGCTGCGCTGCCGGCGGTATTCGCAAATCGCCTGGCTGATGGCCAGAATGTGCGCTTCGTTGAAGCTCAATCGCATGGGCGAGCCGCGATGGCCCGAGGTGCCGAAGGCCACGCGCTGCTCCTGCACTCCGGCGTCGGGCCGCTCAGTAAAATAGGCGGTAATCAGCTTCGGAACATTGACCAGCTCACTAGCATCCGCGAGTCTGCCGGCCTTGGGATGAATTTGCACGTTCGCCCCACCCCCCGATCATTTTATCGCATTAGAACCATTGGCCCAAACGAGACGATGGGAGGCGTTGTGGCACTTCGTGGCGGCCTCAGCGTCGGCTCACTTCTTGCAAAACTTTGCCCCGGCAAGCGTAGCGAGGATCAGCGCCGACAGAGTTCCTACAATGACAGGGTAACCGTGGGCAGGGGAAAGAAACCGAAGGAGGAACAAGTAGCATCGCCCAAGGTGACGATGACCACCCTGCGCGCGCGGCGATCAACGCAGTCTTTGGGCAGGGCAATGGCGCGAGCGTATTGAGGCATTGAGCCAAAGACTAGCCTGTAGGAAAAACTCCACAAAGGCGAAGGGCTCAGTGATGCCCCCCACCGCCGCTCGAACCGCCGCTGGCGTGGCCACCGCCGCTCGAGGCCGAAGCACCGCCGGAAAAGCCTCCGCCCGCATGACTGGCACTCCCACCGGAAAATCCGCCGCCGGAGCGTGCCGCGTTGCCGCCCGAGAATCCGCCACCGCCCGTTGAACCGTGTGAGGCGAAGGCAGGGCTAGACCGTCCTTGTGAAGAGGGCAGAATGGGGCCATCGCTCCCACCCTTAGCTTTGCCAAAGGACACGGTGCGGAATTCGCCCGCCGAGCCGTGCACCACATAACGTCCACCAAGGGTCAAACCTCCGGCCACGCGCAACGGTTCATGGCCCGAATGCGAAAGCAGCGCGCTTTCCTTTCCTGGATCGCCTCCCATCAGAATGGTTGCAGGCGCAGAACCATGATGAGGGCCAAAGCCCATCCCACCTTCGCCAGCCTCAGGCTGCGCCGTGGCGATGGTGGTGTTGCCCCTTGATGCAACTTCACCGCCTGCGGCTCCTACCGCCGGCCGAGGGCTCGGCTCAAAAGGCGGCTTCGAGATTGCGCTCCCGCCCGTGGGCGCAATCTGGTTGATCATGTGAGGCGTAATCATTTCTCCATTTTGAACCGCTTCGGTAGGGACCGTTACCAATCCCCGGACGGACTGGCCGGGACCCGGGCGAATTGTCCCCGGTCTGGGCCAGGCAAGGGGCACACCCTTCGGCGACCAGGCGAGCCATCCGGGCCCCGCGTAGAAGTTAACCAGCGCGGGTTGCCAGAATCCACAGCCACCCATCGGCGGCATCCAGAACCAGCCCATCATGTCGTCAAAGTCCCAGAGGCCGCAATGGTAAGGCGTCCAGCCCCAGGGTTCATCCGCAATCCAGGTGTATCCCATGCCCGGGTACAAACCCCACTGGCCCATCGTGAACGGCGCCCAGCCGGCACCGACGTAGGGCGACCAGACGATGCGCCCGTTCGGAAGCTGCATCCATTCACCGTAGGTGTTCAGATCTCCCCAGCCCGCGCTGGAGCCATAAGCTTGCATCGGAGAATCTTCGCCGGCCAGCAGCGCCTGCTTGTCCCGCGCTTCGGTCCACTGGTCCCACGCATCCTTGTTAATCGTCTTCGAGGTGTTTTGCGCCAGTTCCGTCGTGCCGATCGTGTGCTCAATCACCTTTCCCGAGGTCAGCAGGGTGGACTGCGTGGCATTGGCAATCTCCACCGAACCGCTGAAAACTTCCACGCGGAAGTGCGTGGCGTCCATATCGGTGCGAAATTCACATTTGTTTTGCGCCGTCACCGTGGAGTCGGCAACCGCAACGTGATAGACATCCTGGAAGTTGGGCTGGAAAAAGATGGTACTGTTTTCGGCACGGCGTGTGGAGGATTCCGAATTGCGCACAGGCATGAAATGAAACGTGGCATAGCCCTGTTCAAATGTCATGCCGTTCAGCTTATTGCCGTTGGCGTCTAGCGCCAGTTGATTGAAGAGTAGCCGGGAAAGCTCGCCAAGACGCGCCGTGGACCCGTTCTCAAACTCCACTTCGGCGTAACTGCCCGCGCCGCTGGAGAGCTCAAAACCTTCCTGGATGGGAGTATTCACCATCGCTTTCTCCGGTTGGTCCACCCCCGGGCGCTTGATCATAACGCTGCCGCTTAAGTAGCTCAGTCGCACAACTCGCACGTGCGATTTCGCCACCTGCGAATCGGCTGACGGGTTGTACTCCATCGTTTTCCCTTTGCTTACCGTAATAGAATCCAAGTGAGCCGAAACGCCCACGGAGCCCATCGATACGTACAGGTGGACCTTGCCCGAATTGAAACGAAGTTGAAATTGCGATTTGCCGTTGACGGTCATCGTGGCATCGGCAACCTTCACTTTATAGGCATTCTTTTGGTCGGAGGCCAAGTTAAAGTTCATGTTCCCATTTTCCAACGTGACCACGCTCAGGCGATTGCCTGCGGCATCGGTGCTGAGCTCGGTAAATTGAGCTTTGGTCAGTCCATTCAACTGAACGGTGGAGCCATTCTCAAGCCCGATAGCCACATAAGCGCCACTGGCGGTTGATAGTTCGGCACCTTCCGCAATGGGCATATTCACCGCTGCCGTCACTCCTTCGGACGCGCCTGGATTCTTCACGGTCACCCTTCCCGTGACATAGGACAGTCGCGCGAAAGGCCCGCTGGAAGGTTCCTGTTCGGAAAAGAGAGCTGCGGGAAGGAAGAGCAGCCCCACGACCATAACCACGAGTACACGTCGTATCGGATCGTATCTCACGGCCGGCCTCCTGCGGTGGGGCGTTTAACCCATCGCTGTAGCTTATGACGAATCAGCGCCTGCAATAGTTGCAAGCTGGGGATGGCTCGGGACAGATCGAGGAGTGGAGCATTACGTATCTTTCGTCAGGTTCAGAAAGCCAGCAAAGGAGGACTGTGAACTTGCCCCCCAGAGTGCAAAATCATAACGCATCAGACTAATGGTGCTGGCCGCTGGCATTGGTGGTGCGTGCGCCACTCTGGGCGCTTGAACCCATTGAAGAAGCGCCATTATTACCGCCCAATCCCGGATTTGCAACCCCACCGGGCGACGCCGCGTCCCCTTCATTCGGGGGATGGGAAAGTGAGACCTGTTGTCCGTGACGCAGAAGAACAGGGCCCGCGCCGGCAGAGAGATTCGCACCTGTCGTTCCTCGCGGCCCTTGTCCGGCCAATGCGCCGCCCTCAGCATTTCCGCGAAACTCGCCCACAGCTCCGCCCACCGCGAAGCGTCCTCCCAAAGTTGCCCCCGCACGCACGCGCAGGGGTTGATGTGCCGACCCTTGCAATGCATTCTCTCGCGCGCCGTCGCCACCCATCAGCACTGAAGCTGGAGCCATCGCGTGCGTGGTTGCGCCGCCCGCCGTAAACGTGGCAATCTCATCTGTAGAAAGCCTCGCACCGGAAAGCATCGCGCCCGCGCCGGGCTCAAATGGCAGATTATTAATGCGGGTTCCCGCCGAAAGCGGAACCGGCGTCACGGATTGCGGATTGATCATCGCGCCGCTTTGCACAACTCCACCCGGAACCGTGGTCATGAGCGAACGGCTCCCGTTGCCGAGAACCCCCAGAGGTGCCCAGCCAATCCATCCCGGTCCGGAATACCAACTGACCAGAGCCGGCGAGAAACTCGAGAAGCTCCCGGGAATCCAAAACCAGCCAAATTCGGCCGAGTAGTCCCACGCGCCGAAGTGATAGGGCAACCAGCCCCACGGTTCGCCGCCAATCCACGTGTAACCCATGCCCGGGTACCAGCTCCACATTCCCATGGTGAACGGCGACCAGCCTGCCGCCACGAAAGGCGACCAACCATAGCCGAATCCCGGGAAGAATCCCCACTCGCCGTAGGTGTTCAAGTCGCTCCAGCCGTAAAGCATACCGGGTGATGCCACCGCCGAATCCGCAAGGGAAAGCTGCGCCTGCGTATCACGCTGCGATGTCCACTTGTCCCAGGAATCCTTCACGATTCCCTCCTGCTCATTCGACGCCAGCTCGGACGATTCGGGATCAAATTGCAGGACTTTGTCTTTACCCAGTTTTACCGTCTTCGCGGAAGTCGCAACTTCCACCGAACCGACAAAGACTTCCACGCGCGCATGGCCACGGTCAAAGTCGGCGCGGAATTCGCTCTTGCCGTTTGGCGTGAGCGTCGCATCCGCAAGCTTTACGCTGTAAGCGTCGTGGTGTTCCGGCAGGAAGTGGAAAGTGGCGTAGCCCTTCTCAAACGTCAGGTGGTTGAGCTTGTTCCCGTTCTCATCCATCGCGAGTTGATCGAAGCTCGCCTGGGAGATTTCTCCCATGCGCACCGTGGAACCGTTTTCGAACTCCACCTCCGCGTAGCTGTTGGCGGAAGTGAGCAGCTCGAATCCCTCTTGAATGGGCGTGTTCACCTGGGCCTTAGCCCATTCCGTTGAAGCCGGGCGTTTTAAGCCGACAGTGCCGCTCACGTAACTCAGACGCACCACGCGCACGTGCGACAAGTTCTTCTGCGCGCACAGCATTGTGGGGAGCATAAGGATTCCCATTGAGAGACTGAACGCATGACGAAAGGCGTGACTTCTCATCGCTTGCCTCCTGACTGGATTGAACACGATTATACGCCAGAATGTCGCGCGCGGCGTGGCTATTTTGCCCGGAGTCTTCCGCGAGATTCCGCTCTCGTCCCTCCGGGGTGAAAAGAATCTCCATTGCCTTCCCGCGGGAATCATGGGACTCTTTGGACCCTTGGAGGTGCGGATTGCGCCTCCGACCCTCACTGCATGGATGCCGCTCGCCCAACCCGCATTCGTTGGATCCTCGTGGGCTGGGTATTCTTTATGGGCGCGGTCAGTTTCATTGATCGCGTCAACATCTCCATCGCCGGGCCGTCCATTACTCAGGACTTCCATTTCACCGATGCGCAGCTCGGTAGAGTCTTCAGCGCCTTCTTCATCGGCTATGGGCTGTTTCAAATCGCCGGCGGCTGGACCGTTGACCGCCTTGGACCGCGCCTCACACTGGCCCTGGGCGCAACGTGGTGGGCAGTATTTACGGGACTGACGGCAAGCTTCCCTGCCGGCATCGCTTCCGCCGTCCTCGCCATCTGGTCCGTGCGATTTCTCCTCGGTGTGGGCGAATCCGTCATGTACCCGAGCTCAAACCGCTGGGTGGCAAATTGGATTCCCATCAACGAGCGCGGCCTGGCGAACGGACTGATTTTTGCCGGCGTGGGTGCGGGTTCCACCTTCACGCCTCCCATCATTCGCTATGTCATCGTGCACCTCGGCTGGCGACCCTCGTTCTGGGTCTGCGCGGCTTTAGGAATCGCCGCGGGCGCAGCGTGGTATTGGATGGCGCGCGACCATCCCGACCAACACGAGTGGATGAATGATGCCGAGAGGAAATGGATCCACCAGGGGATTCCACAAGGCGATCCCATGTGCGCGCCCAGGCTGGCATGGCGCACCATGCTCAGCAGCAAGGACGTCTGGATCCTCACCCTCAGCTACTTCTGCTACGGTTACACGCCTGCGATCTTCTTTACCTGGTTTTTCACCTATCTCACGCGCGTTCGCGGCCTCGATCTGAAGACCGCCAGCTATTACACCATGCTGCCCTTCATGTTGATGTCGCTAGGTTCGGCGGTGGGCGGGTGGATTGCTGATCGCGTCTGCCGCCGGTCCGGCCGCAAGTGGGGACGCTGTGGCGTGGCAGCGATGGGCATGATTGCTTCCGGAATCATCATAGCGGCCGGCTCGCACCTGGCAAGCGTCGCGGCCACCAGCATCGTTCTGGCGTT